>JANNVG010000825.1:0-4928 GCA_031414395.1 Fimbriiglobus sp. | reverse complement strand
CGTCGCCCCGGCCGAGTACGAGAGGACGCACAACCGACCCCACCGCTAAACGCTGTCCACAATCCGTGGGGAAGTCCACTGTGGTCGGCGGTCTGCATGGTCTGGTCTCCGGTGTGGACACCAGACTTCTACACCTCCCACGGCAACGCGACGGCAGCCCACCGGCATTCTGGAAAATGCTGCATTTGGGCTGATTTTCATGAGATTTCACCGCCGGCATTCTGGCTTTCCCTGGGCGGAGTGCCGGACGGCACTGCTTGCCACCACATCACTGCCCGATCGTTATCACCTTCGATCGTAAACGGCACACCGAATAGTCCGAGGGGCTTCCGTGCTTTTGCCGCTTCATTCGTTGCCCACTTTATCGGTTTCGCTGTGGAGCCGACTGCCTTCATCACGTCCTTCAGTGAGAATTCTTTGAGATCGATTGGCGGCCACATGTACCGGATGATCCGGAACGGTTGGGCCTCACACGACTGGAACGGGCGCTTCACACCGTTGATCCGCAGACCGAATTCCCCTCCCTCTTCGTATGGTCCGTCCAACGGCCCCTCGCACGCCTGCCCGTTCGGTTGCACGGCCGGCCCGCCGGTGCCGGCTGGCGGCCTCACTTCGCCCCCCTCGGGGGCGGGCATGGCCGGCGCTTTGGGTGTCTCGGCTGTAGAAGATCGGGTTGCGTCTGGTGCCCCGCCCGTCGGGGCGGATTCGGTCGTGCGGGCGTGCTCCGCACACCAGCTCATCAGCCGTCCGACCTCCGCCTCCACCTCCGCGATGCTCAGCCCGGTCGTTTCCTCGGGCTGACCGGGCAGCGGACGGAGTTCAGCTACCGTGCGGGCGATCTCCCAGAAAGCCCGGAAGTCGTTCGCCCGATCCAGCCCGCGGCTCCCGATGATCGCCCTTCCCGTCACGGTGTGCCGCAGCAGGCCCTCATGGGTGCGGAGGTGGTCGAAGTAGCGGCGGCAGAAGTCGTGCAACCAGCGGAACGACCACTGCCGCCGCACCCGCGTCAGTCGCGCCCTGCGGAGGTGTTCGAGTAAGCCCAACAGGCCCCGCCCCTCCGGAGAGTCGAGACCCGGCCCCGCTAGCGTTCGAACGCTGGCGAGGCACCCGTCAATCTCCGGATCGGCCGGCAGCGACCAGCACTTCTTCAACAGTTCCGCCACCATCTCCCCTAGCGGCGTGCCCCAATAGGCAAGATCGGCAGTCGTCGCCGGGTCCAAGTCGGCGGGGGGAATGCCCGAAGGTGCGGGCGGGGGCGGGGCGACGGGAGCGGGCGGAGAAACGGCCAACGGCCGTGGGTCGGGTCGGGCAGGCATGGGGCGTCCTGATGGCGGGCCGGGCGGCCGGTGGCGGCGTCAGGAACACGCGCCGCACCGACCGCCCGACAGCGGGGTCATGACTCCCCGCCTTTCCACCCCATCCTCTCAGCCGTCACCGCCCGTCGCAAGGCGAGTACCCGTATCGCTTCATCCGCAGGGGGCGCGGGCGAGCGACAGGTTGTAACACCGCATCGACCGACGGCCCGCTCCTGCTCCTCCTGACACCGCCGCCGCTGTTTGGGCTTCGCGTTCGCCATGTGTTCACCGGGGGAGCGGGGCGTCGCCGACGGCGGATTCTACCCCTTGCCCAGGAGCCGCGCCGCCAGCGCCGGAGCGAGTTCGGCGGGGAACCCCAGCCGGGTGATGAAGCGCGCCGCCCGGTGCGAGTCCTGGCAGCTCTGGTACGTCAGGGCGTGGCACCGGCGGCAGCCGAACAGCTTCGCGCCGGGCGGGAGGTACAGCTTCGCCGCCCGCCTGTTGCAGGCCAGACCGCGGGCAGACAGCGGGCAGGTGAACCACCAGCGGCAGCCGCCGAACTGCGTGCGGGTGGTCTGCAACTGGACCGGAAGCCGCACGTCCTCCTGGTCGCGTAATCGGTACTGCAAGGTGACGGTGGGCGTCCCGCCGTTCCACGTCACGGAGTAGCCGATGGACGCCGTTCGGCCGCTCGTCCACCGCCAGGAGAGCGTGCCGGAGGCCCCAGGAAACAGCCGCTTGCGGAGGTGTGTCATCGGCAGCGTCGTCGATTCCTCGACGGTCGATTTCCGCCACCGTGACCAGCTCCCGCTTCCACACCCACCCATCGCGCCCCCCTTCTTTTTGCCTAAATCAAATGGGACTTCGCCCCAGGTTGCGACCCCCACGTCGCCCGCTCTTCTATCATAACGGCTGGAAACGCAGGGGATTGTTCACAGTCAACGCTTCTAACTCGATACAGCATGAAGTACCACGTTGTGCGGGGCACTCGCCTTCCCGTTCCACCCGGTGTCACCCCGACGGCGTTCGCTGACGGCAGTTGGGGAAGGTGATCGCGCTCGGAATGTTGGACTCGGTGCGAGGAACACGACCTAAACGGCAGCGAAGGTGCATGGCGAAACGCTCCGGCGGCAGGTGCCGGCCGGTTCAGCCCTCACCCGCCGCCGTGAAGTTTACCCTGTGCTGTGGAACCGCAGTCACCCTTCGACCGGGTACACCTTCAGCACGTCGTCGCCGAAGTGGTTGATCACCTTCACCGCGATCTTGCCGCCCTTCGGGGCGTCGAACGGCACGCTGGTGGTGGCGTACAGCTTCGCCCACTCGCCTTCGTCGATCTCCGCCTTCAGCGCCTTCTTCAGCTTCTCGTAGGGTTCGCCCGCCCCGCAGAAGTAGGCGTGCCGGACGAAGAAGCTTTGCCCGTCGTAGGCGGTGTCGAGGAACCAACAGGCGATGTCGTCGGTGCCGCCGCTCCGCACCTCGCCGGTGGTCGGGTCGAACACGTCCAGCCCGCGGATCGTCACCGTGTACTTGCCGTCCTTCTGCTTCTTCACGTCGATGTCCGGCTCGCCGAACACGGTGAACAGGTTGCCCGCCCCGGTCTTCTTGAGCAACTCCTGGCCGGTGTCGTCGCCGAACATGGCGAGGTCCGGGTTCATCCGCACCGGCAGCACCCGCAGCTTGCCGAACTGCACTTCCTTGCTCAACTCGGCCGCCTGCTCCCACACCCCGGCCTCGAAGCTGAACCCGCACACGAGCAGCACGTCCGGCTTGCTCCCCTTGATCGCTTCCAGGGCGGCTTCCTTGATCCACTGTTCGCCCACCGTGCCGAGTTCCGGCCCGACGCTCACCCGCACCCCCAGCCCGTCGCTCGTCGTGCCTTCGGCGTTGATCTTGTTGCCGGGGAACGGGTCGAGCCGGTCGAACGTCATCCGCTGCCCCTTCGTGGTGCCCTTCACCCCGGCTTTCAGCAGGTTGTCGAAAATCGTTTTCAGGTAGTTCGCCTTCAACCCCTCCGCCAGTTCGCTCTGTGCGCCGCCCACCCCGTCAGCGGGCGAGGGCGCGTTCGGGAGTTCGTTGTGCGGGCTGAGGCTCTCCACCGTGAACGGCCCGCACACCCGCACCGTGCCCTTGTCCTCGTATGGCTGGTCGAACAGCGTCTCGGTGTCGGCGTGCTTGGCGATGGCGGCGTTGATCTGCTCCCGCGTCATCCCCTCCTTGATGTCCGGGTTGTTGGCGATGCTCTTGAGGGTGACGTGCGGGACGGTGCGGTAGACGAACCCCTGGCTCACGTCGTGGGTGTGGCGGTCGAGCGGGCCGTCCTGCACGAGTTGGCCGGTCAGGTCGGCCCGCTTCTTCCGGCCTTCGGGCGAGTCGGCGAGCAGGTAGTACGGGAAGCGGGCGGCCATCAGCCGGGTGCGGGCGAGCGCCACCGCCACCCGCGACGTGTCGATGGTGATCCACCGCCGCCCCCACTGCTCGGCGACGTAGGCGGTGGTGCCGCTCCCACACGTCGGGTCGAGAACCAGGTCGCCAGGGTCGGTGGTCATCAACAGGCAGCGCGAAATGACCTTCGCGTTGGTCTGAACCACATAAACCTTGTCATCGGTGAATGCGCCTGTCTGCGTGTCAGTCCAGATGTTGGTGATCTCGCCCACAGGGAAATCGTCAAGATACCTCACGTATGCCAGCGAGTTTGGAGTTGGTGCAGCAAGTCGATTCGCCCATTCGAGGCGTGTGAGACCGTTCGTAGTCGTCTTCCAGTGACTATTCTTGCCCGGATGAAACGTAGTCCCTTGAAAAATGAAGGACACCGTTCCTGTCGAAGTCGCACCCTGCGATGTTAAATCTTGATGGCGATAGATACGTGTTCCGTTTGGGAGTACCGACGTGTCTGCTCGTTCCACAGTGGTCATCACCCGCCGCTTACCGTCGATGGTCTCGACCCGTGTGTACCGGCCGCCGATATCATCGGCGATTGTCCGGGTCTGATACAACTGGCGATACTTGAGGTGTGGCTGGTTTTTGGCGTACCAGAGGAGGTGGTCGCTGTTGCCACCGAGGTAGTTCCCGACGATGTTGGCTGTGGTTCGGAAGGCGATCTGTCTGACAACATTCTCTGCTCCGAACACCTCGTCCATCAGGCAGCGGACCAGATGTACGTTCTCGTCGCCGATCTGGACAAAGATGCTGCCGCTCTCGGTTAGCAGGTCGCGGGCGGCGGTGAGGCGGTCGCGGAGTCCGGTCAGGTAGCTGTGGATGCCGAATTCCCAGGTGTCGCGGAACGCCTTGATCTGCTCCGGCTGGCGTGTGAGGTCCTCGGCCTTCGCGTCCTTCACGTCCCGCTTGCGGGTGCTCACCTGCCAGTTGCTGCCGAACTTGATGCCGTAGGGCGGGTCGAAGTAGACGCACTGCACCCGCCCGCGGAGCCGCTCCTTCTCGGCCAGGCTGGCCATCACCATCAGGCTGTCGCCCAGGATGAGCCGGTTCGTCCAGTGCTGGCTGTGGCGGTAGAACTCCAGCTTCTTCTGGAAGTCGTCCAGCCCGTTGAAGTCGCTGAACAGGTCGAGGACGGGTGGGCGGTTGGCGGCGGCGCAGGCTTTCAGGTCGTCGATGATCGCCCGCGGGTGAATCTTC
>JANNVG010000824.1:0-5731 GCA_031414395.1 Fimbriiglobus sp. | reverse complement strand
GGGCGGGGGCGGGGGCGGGGCGGCCGACACGAGCAGGCCCAGCGCAGCGGCGAACCCGATGCCCAAGAGCAGGCCGGCAGCACGCATGGGGCGACGCTCGGCGGACGGGCGGAACGAGTGCGGGGGAGAACCCCGCCGGCGGCGAACCGTCGGCGGGGGCTGAGCTTCGTCGGTGGACAGAGCGAGTTGCGTTCGACGCGGCGGGTCGGGGTTACTCGTCCTCGTCCTTCTTCTTCATCCGCATGAAGATCATCAGGCCGACCAGCCCGAGCAGTACCACGACCAGGGGGATGATGATGAACGGGTTCATCATGGCGTTGCCGGCGTCTTCAAAGAAGTCTGCGAAGATCACGGGAGTCGATCCTTTCCGGGGCACGGAGGAGGGGGGATTCACCCGTCCGAAACCGTCGAACGCGGGCGGTATGCGGAGAGGGTGAAATTTGACGCAAGTTGTACGCCGCCCACGAGACCTGTGCAAGGGGTGACCGGAAAAACACTCCGATTTCATCCGCCGCCCGACTACACTGAGACGTCGCCCCCACGGATGCACCGGCATGTTCCGCGTCACCAAAGAGCTGGCCTTCTGCTTCGGCCACCGGCTGATGCACTACAACGGCAAGTGCCGCCAACTGCACGGTCACAACGCCCGCGCGGTGGTGACGGTGGCCGCCAACGAACTCGACGACCTGGGCATGGTGGCCGACTTCTCCGCCCTCCGCCGGCACATCGGCGACTGGATCGACCGCACCCTCGACCACAAGATGATCCTGCACCAGGACGACCCGCTCGTGCCCATGCTCCGCGAGATGGGCGACCCGGTGCTGGCCATCCCCGACCACCCGACGACCGAGAACCTGGCCAAGCTGATCTTCGAGCACGTGGAGCGGGAGGGCTACCCGGTGGTCGAAGTGACCCTGTGGGAGACGCCCACCAGCTACGCCACCTACACGCCGGCGGGCGTGACGGCCGTGGTCGGGTAGGCGCCGCGGTCGCAAGCTCCCGGCGATGACACGGTGGCTTGACATCGCCGGGTGCTTGCGACCGGGCGAAGACGATTTGGCTGAGAGCGATTCAACAGAAAGAGCCTAAGTCGCCGCCCGGATCGCCCCCAGCAGCTCGCCCTCCTGTTCCGCGAACACGGTTCGCAGGTCCAGCAGCCACTTGCCGCCCTGCACCCGCCCCACCACCGCCGGCGTGCCCGTGCGCAACTTCTCCGCGAACGCTTCTTCGCTCCCGGTCGGCGTCACCGCCACCACGCACGTCGGCACGGCCACGTCCGGCAGCGACCCGCCGCCCACATACGCCACGTCGTCCGTCACCTCCACACTCAGCCCCGGCACTTCGAGCAGCCGACCGGCGAACGCCCGGCACCGCTCCTTCAACTCGCTCAACGGCGTGGCCAGCATCCGCAGTGTCGGCACCTCGCGCACCGCCCTCGCCGGGTCGCGGTACAGCAGCAGCGTGGCTTCGAGCGCCGCCAGCGTCATCTTGTCGAGGCGGAACGCCCGCATCAGCGGATCCTTTTCGATCTTCTGAATCAGCGGCGCCTTCCCCGCAATGATGCCCGCCTGCGGCCCGCCGAGCAGTTTGTCTCCGCTGAAGAGTACCAGATCGGCGCCGGCCGCGATGCCCTCGCTCACCACCGGCTCGCCGGACAACCCGAAGGCGGTTAAATCGACCGCCGCCCCGCTGCCGGCGTCGTCGATCACCGGAATGTTGTGCTTCTGGCCGACCGCCACCAGCTCTTCAATCGTGGCGGCCTGGGTGAACCCGCGGACGCGGAAGTTGCTCGTGTGGATCCGCATGAGCAGGCCGGTGTTCGGGCCGATGGCCTTCTCGTAGTCGGCGATGCGGGTGATGTTGGTGGTGCCCACCTCTTTCAACGTGGCCCCGCTCACGGTCATGATGTCCGGGATGCGGAAGCTGCCGCCGATCTCGACGAGCTGCCCCCGCGAGACGATCACCTCTTTCCCCATCGCCAGCGCTCGCAACACGATCACCGTGGCGGCGGCACAGTTGTTCACCACCGTGGCGGCATCGGCCCCGGTGATGCGTTTCACCCCGTCGCGGATGGGGTCTTGCCGACTGGACCGCTTGCCGGTGGCGAGGCTCATCTCCAGGTTCAGGTAGCCGCGGGCGGCCTGATACGCGGCCGTTGCCGCACCCTCGGCCAGCGGCGAGCGGCCGAGGTTGGTGTGCAGCACGATGCCGGTGGCGTTGATGACCGGGCGGAGTTGCGGGGCGGCGGCGAGGTGCAGGCGGGCGAGGATGCGGGCGGACAGGGCGTGCGGGTCGGCGTGGGCGTCGAGGGGTGTGCCGGAGGCGACGCGCGCGCGGAGGGCGTCGATCTCGGCCCGCACGGCGTCGGCGACGGCGGCGTGCGGGTGAACCGAGCGGGCGGCGGCGACGGCGGGAAGGTCCAGCACCTTCGCCACCGACGGCACCAGGCGGTACGGGTTGTCAGGCATGGTCGGAGTCGTGGCGGCGGCGGCGGTCGAACCTGCCCACCAGTTTATCCGGCGTGCCGTCGTTCGCCTTCAGCACCCGCTCGATCTCGTCCGGGGTGAAGTCCTTGTCGAGCATGTTCTGCACCAGGATGGCCCGGTACTCGGCCACCTTCGCCTTCCGCCAGTTGAGCGACAGAATGGCCACGATGGGGATGCACAAGGCGAGGACCGGGATGCACACCGCGATGACGCCGGGGTCGGTGGCGAACAGCATGACGCACCTGGGAACGGGGGTGTCAGGGTCAATGAACAGTTTGGGGCGAAGGCCCGAGACCTCACCCCCCGGCCCCTTCTCCCAGGGGAGAGGGGGGGGCAACCTGGAACCGGGACCTCACCCCTCGGCCCCTTCTCCCAGGGGAGAGGGGGGGCAACCTGGAACCGGGAACGCAGTGACTGGGTCAGTGGTTGGCACCCCACTCACTGCGTTCGGGGTTCCAGATGACCGGAAACGTCGCCGCCTTGAACACCCCCTCGCCCCTGGGAGAGGGGGACGGGGGGTGAGGTCTCGGACACGGCGCGTTGTTCGGTGTATTCGCCGGCGGTCGGGCGGGATTTGGGGAAAATGTGTCATTCTTCGCCGCGACCTGTGGGAGCGGGTCGCGGCGAAGAGAAGAGGAGGGCGTCAGTTTCGGCCCCGTCGCTCGTCCAATTGCCAACACCCACTTCACCGAGTGCCGCCATGCGAACCCCCCTCGCCCTCGGCCTGCTCCTCGTCGCCTCGTCCGCCTTCGCCGACGACCTGCCGAAAGGCGTGTTCGCCCGCGTCGGCGGGGGCATCTTCCACCACCCCGACCGCCCGCTCGCGTTCGACTTCAGCCCGAACGGCAAGCACCTCGCCTCCGGCGGCGCGGACGGCGCCGTCCGCATCTGGGACGTGCCAAAGCAAACCCTCCTGCACACCCTGAGCGTGAAGGACGGCCTCGTCGTCGGGCTGCGGTACTCGGCCGACGGCGGCACGCTCTTCGCCCACTTCGGCGACGAGAAGCTGCGGCGGTACGAGGCCGACGCCAACTACAAGCTGCTCGGCACCACCGCCGCCCGGCACCTGGGCAAACTGTCCGTTTCGAGCGACGGCAAGTTCGCCGCCGGCCTGGACGTGACCGACCGGGTGAAGGTGCTCGACGTGAGGTCCGGCCTCGAACAACTCGACTTGCCCGAAGCCCGCTCCGCCTGCCTGTCGCCCGACGGCACGTCGGTCGCGGTCGTCTCCCCCGAACACGTGCTGACGGTCCACGCCATCCCCGGCGGCAAGCCGCTGCACACGATCAAGATGCCGAAGGAGGACGGGAAGCCGCTGTCGGAACTGGCCGTCCGCGCGGACGGCAAGCGAATTGCCGTGGCCCCAGAGTGGGCGGCCGGCACGGTGCGGGTGTACGAACTGGGCAAGGCCGACCCGCTCGCCGAGTTCGCCGGCGAAGGGCCGGTGCGGTTCGTCGGCAAGGATCAGATCGCGGCCAAGAACCGCGGGCGGGTGATCCTGTACGACCTCGCGGCGAAGGCGGTGAGCGGCGAGTTCGGCGACCGCGTGGGGGCGTTCGCGGTGTCGGCCGACGGCGGGCTGATCGCCACCGACAACGGCAGCGGGGTCGGGTCGGCGCGCGTCCGCCTGTGGGACGTGGCGAAGCGGGCTGAGGTGCGGGTGACGGACGCCGACGGCTTGGGCGGGCTGCTCGGAACGGCTCCGGGCACCGACGGCACCGCCTGGCTGTTCACCACCGATCGTCTGTTCGCCTGGAAGCCGGGGCAGAAGCCGGCCGAGCGGGTCACGCTCCTTCAGCCCGTCACCGCGTTCGCGGCCACGCCCGACCGCCTGTTCGTCGCGTCCGCCGACGGCGTGCGAACCCTCGACGCCCGCAAGCCGACCGACGCCACCCTCCTCGCCGGTTCACCGAAAGAGTTGATCGCCCTCGCCGCGAGTGCGGACGGCTCGCTGCTCGCCGGGATTGATTCCGTTCAACGGCTGGTGCTGTGCGACGGGTCGGGCCAGAACGTGCGGATGTGGAAACTGCCGAGCGCGGCCATCGGGCTGACCGTGCAACCGGACGGCAAGTCGGTGGCACTCGTCGGCCGCGACGGGTTCGTGCGGGTGTGGGACGCGACCGTAGACGCCGCCAAGCCGACGGAACGGTGGAAGGCGAAGTTGGCCCGCAGCCCGAACGCGGGCGTGGCGTACTCGCCCGACGGCAAGACGCTCGCAGTGGCCTCCATGCTGAAGGTGGTGCTGTTCGACACCGAGTCGGGCAAGCAGCTCGGCACCATCGACCGCAGTTGGGACGACGGCCCGTTCGTGAGCGTGGCGTGGTCGCCGGACGGCTCGCTGGTGGTGGCCGGCACGCTGGGCACGAACGGCCTGGTGGTGTGGGAGCGGGCGACCGGCAACGTGGTGAAGCGACTGGCCGGCGGGAAGGCGCCGTACTGGCAACTCTGCTTCGCCGACTCGCGCACCGTGCTGGCGAGCGGGGGCGACGGCGCGGCCGTGGCGTGGGACCTGAGCGACCGCCACGGCAAGCCCGCCCCCACCGCCGACGAGTTGAAAGCCGCGTGGGACGTACTCGGCCGCGGGCCGGAAGCGTTCTGGCAAGCCGGGTGGGTGTTCGCCGACGCCGCCGACCCGTGGGCCGCGTTCGCCAATGGTATCAAAGCCGCCCGCGTGGTGTTCGACTCCATTGATGCGAACGCCGCCCTGCTCGGCGACGCGAATTTCACCACCCGCGAGAAGGCGTCGAAGGCGCTGCTGGCGGCGGGCGTGGCGGCACTGCCGGCGGTGAAGGAGGTGGCGGAGAAGAGCGACGTGCCCGAGGCGAAGCGGCGGGCGGAAGACCTGCTGACGAAGCTGACCGCGCTGGCGGACGACCCGACGAAGGCGAGCGCGGTGGACGAACAGACGCGGCTGCGGGCGGCGGTGCGGCTGGCCGAACGGCTGGGCGGGCCGAAGGCGAACGGCGTGTTGGACGAGTTGGCCAAGTTCGGCGGCGACGTGGCGAAGGACGCGGACGCGGCCAAGACGCGGGTGCGGAAGTAGTGGTCTGCTCGCTCCGCGAGCGGATTCCAACAGCATTTTGTAGGGCGGGTCGAGCGGCCGGGATCGTAACCACGCCTGCGAGAAGAGGGGACGTACACGCACACAACCAGCCGGGCGCCGCGCCCCCCCCCCCCCACCCAAGGGGGGGGGGGGGGGCCCGGGTTGGGGGGGGGGGGGGGGGCCGGGGGGGGGGCACACCGGG
>JANNVG010000823.1:0-3828 GCA_031414395.1 Fimbriiglobus sp. | reverse complement strand
ATGGGCGCGCTCGGCAGCATCGCGGCCAGTCGCATCGCGCGGCTGTTCGGGTGCGGCGGGCCGAGCTTCACCTGCTGCAGCGAAGAGTCGTCGTCGGCCACCGCGGTGCAACTCGCAGTGCGGGCGCTGCGGCTGGGCGAGATCGACCGCGCGCTCGTGGGTGGTGTGGACTTCACCGGCGACCCGCGGCAACTGCTGGCGACGAGCGAGTTGACCGGCGACCGTACCTTCGCCGACGGCTCCGCGGCACTCGTGCTGAAGCGACTGAGCGACGCCGAGCGCGACGGCGACCGCGTGTACGCCGTCATCCGCGGCGTGGGGTCGGCGAGCGGCGGTGGAACCGGGAACGCAGTGACCGGGTACGCAACGACAACGGATCGGGGCGTGTACGCCACCAGCTTCGTGCGGGCCTGCGGCGATGCCGGCGTGAACCCCGACAGCCTGGATTTGCTGGAGACTGCGAGCGGCGGGGCGGGCGAACGTGACGCGCTGGATGCCGTGCTCTCCACGCGCGAGCGGCCGGAGCCGTTGGCCGTGTCGTCGCTTCAACAGCGCGTCGGGCACACCGGCTTTGCGAGCGGGGCGGTGGCTCTGGTGCGGGCGTGCCTGGCGCTTCACACCCGCATTCTGCCGCCGGCCGACCGCGACGGCTCGTGCGCGTCGGCACAGGACGCGCTCGACGACGCCACCGCCCCGCGGTACTGGCTGACCGATGCCGGCACACCGCGACGGGCGGCGGTGGCCGCGGTCGGCGCGGACGGCAGCGTGGTGCATGTGGTGTTGGAGGAACAGGCCCGCACGCCGAGTGCGATTACCCAACCGCTCGGCGACCGGCCCGAAGCGGTGTTCGCGGTGGACGGCGGCACGGTCGGCGAGGTGCGCACCGCCCTGGTGATGTTGCAGGAGTTCGCCGAACTGCACGTTGATCGCCAAATCGAACGGCTGGCCCGCGAGTGGCTGCACGCCCACCCGCTGCACACCGGCCGGCGGTTCGGCGCGGCGGTGGTGGCCCGCGACGGCGGCGAGTTGATCGAGTTGGCTTCCGCAGCGGCGACCCAACTCGACGGTGCGGCGTTGCCCCCCGGCGTCCGCGACCGCGTGTTCACGTCGGCCTCACCACTCGGCCCGAACGCGAAGGTGGCGTTCGTGTTTCCCGGCTCGGGCAACCAGTTCGCGGCGATGGGCCGCACGCTCGGCGTCCAATTCCCAACGGTGCTGCAACGGCAGCAGGCGGAGAACCGCGACCTGCGGAGTCAGTATTCACCGGACGTGTTCTTGGCCGACGCCATCCCCGCACGGGCGTCCGCGAAACAGTTCCTGTTCGGGCAGGTGACGCTCGGCACGCTCGTCAGTGACACACTGGTGTCACTGGGCCTGAAGCCGACGGCGATGGTGGGCAAGAGCCTGGGCGAGAGTGCCGGCCTGTTCGGGATGCGGGTGTGGTTGGGCCGCGACGAGATGCTGCGGCGGATTCAGGCGTCCACGCTGTTCGGCCCCGACCTCGGCCCGCCGTATGAAGCCGCGCGCACGCACTGGAACATCCCCGAAGACCAACCGCTCGACTGGGTGACGGGCGTGGTCGGGGCGTCGGCCGACGCGGTGCGAACCGTGCTGCGACCCGGCGGCCGGGCGTTCGTGCTGATCGTGAACACGCCGACGGAGTGCGTGATCGGCGGGGTGCGGGCGGACGTGGAAGCGGCGGTGCGGGCGGTCGGCAAGCCGTTCGTGCCGCTGAGTGGCGTGACGCTCGCCCACTGCGTGGCCGGCCGCCCGGTGGAGCAACCGTACCGCGAACTGCACACGCTGCCCGCGACCGCCGTGCCGGGGTTGACGGTGTACAGCGGTGCCCGCGGTGAGCCGTACACGGTGACGAGTGCGAACGCCGCCGACAGCATTACCGCCGGGCTGCTGAACGTCATCGACTTCCCGCGGGTGATCGAAGCGGCCTACCGCGACGGCGTGCGGGCGTTCATCGAGGTCGGGCCGGGGAACAGTTGCACGCGGATGATCGGGGCCATCCTGGGTGACCGCCCGCACCTCGCCCGTGCCGCGTGTGCCGCCCGCACCGACGAACTGAGTCAGGTGCTGCGGGTACTGGCCGCGTGCCACGCCGAGCGGCTCCCCGTGGAGTTGTCGAAGCTGTACCCGCCGCCGGAACGGAACGCGAGTGACAACCGGCCGTCAGTGACGATCCCGGTGGGGTTGCCCGCCGGGGCGAAGGCGGACACGGTGCTCGCCCCGCGCCCGCCGCAAGCCGAGGTGCCCACCCCGCCGCCGGCGGCAACCGTGTTCGCTGACACCCCGGTGTCAGTGGGCGACCCGGACTTCGGCCCGTTCGTGGCAACGACCGGCCGCATGGCGACGCTGACGGCCGAGGCGCACCACGCATTCTTGCGATTCCAACAGGCCGGGATGCCAATCGTGACGGAGGCGGTCGACGTGCAGAACGAGCTGATTCGCCGGCTGCTGGGGGATGACCCTGGAACCGGGAACGGAGTGACCGGGTGGGCACCAGACACTCACCCGGTCACTTCGTTCCCGGTTCCACAAGAGGGGGGCCAAACCGTCCCCCGTTCCCTCACCTTCGAGCAGTGTACCGCGTTCGCGGTGGGCAAGATCGGCGACGTGCTCGGCCCGCTGTTCGCCGACATCGACGCGCACCCCACCCGCGTGCGACTGCCCGAAGGCCCGCTCATGCTGGTCGACCGCGTCATCACCATCGAGGGCGAGCCGCGGTCGATGAAGTCGGGTCGCGTCGTGACCGATCACACAGTTCACGCGAACCGCTGGTATCTCGACACCGGCCGCTGCCCGACGAGCGTGACCGTGGAAGCGGGGCAGGCCGACCTGTTCCTCGCCGGCTTCCTCGGCATCGACTTCGAGACGCGCGGGTTGGCGGTGTATCGCCTGCTCGATGCGGTCGTCACCTTCCACCGCGGGTTGCCGAAGGTGGGTGAACGCATCGAGTACGACATCCACATCGACGAGTTCTTCAAGCAGGGCGAGTCGTGGCTGTTCCGCTTCCGCTTCGAGGGGAGCGTGAATGGCGAACCGCTGCTGAGCATGAAAAGCGGCGTGGCCGGGTTCTTCACGGCGGCGGCGCTGGCGGCGGGTCAGGGTATCATTCACACCAAGCTCGACAAGCAGCCGATGCCGGGGAAGAAGCCCGACGACTGGCAACCGCTCGCGCCGTTCGACGCCCCGCTCAGTTTGAATGCCGAGCAAGTGAACGCACTTCACGGTGGCGACCTGGCCGCCGCGTTCGGCCCGGCGTTCAGTGACACCGGGCTGCCACAGCCGATGAAGTTGCCGGCCGGGATGCTCAAGCTGGTGGACCGGGTGCCGCAGCTCGACCCCGTCGGCGGGCGGTTCGGCCTGGGGTTCGTGCGGGCGGAATTCGACATCAAGCCGAAGGAGTGGTTCATCGAGTGCCACTTCGTGGACGACAAGGTGATGCCCGGCACGCTCATGTACGAGTGCTGCCTGCACACCCTCCGCACGCTGCTCATGCGGATGGGGTGGGTGGGCGAAGAGGGGGCGGTGACGTGCGAGCCGGTGCCCGGCGTGCAGAGCCGGCTGAAGTGCCGCGGGCAGGTGCTCGACACCACGAAGCTCGTCACCTATGAGGTGAGCGTGAAGGAGCTGGGCTATGGCCCGGAGCCGTTCTGCGTGGCGGACGCGCTCATGTACGCCGACGGCCGGCCGGTGGTGGAGATCACGAACCTGAGCCTGCGGATGAGCGGGCTGACGCGGGCGGGGGTGGAGGCCCGTTGGTCCCCCTCTCCCCTTGAGGGAGAGGGGTTAGGGGTGAGGGGGTTGGTTGAACAG
>JANNVG010000822.1:0-5342 GCA_031414395.1 Fimbriiglobus sp. | reverse complement strand
CATGGACGGGCCTGTGGCCGCCTCACGCACCCCGCCCCAGACGGTGAAGGCACTCGTCCTCACCTTCCGCGTCATCCCCGGGGCATCGGAAGACGAGTTGGCGAGTATGACCTCGCACTTTTTGTGTCGGTTGAGCTGGCGGGAGGAAGAGTTGGGTGGGGAGGGGTTGGACTTCGATGTGAACGGCAGCGTGTTCGGTGCCGAGCGGGTGGTCCTGCGACTGTTCCCGAGCAAGCGGGAAGGTGCCGCCGAACGTGTGGCTCAACTGGTGGACGAATTGAATTCGGAAGGCCGCCGGGTGGCAGGTCAGTCGGGCCAGGGCGCGGACGGCGGGATCGGGGCGAAGATCGTCCGGAACTTGAAATCAACTCTGCCCGAAAGCGCGATGAAGCACCTCGAAATGGCCGCCGTCGCGTAAGTGACATCTCCCGCCGCCGTGACCCATCGCACCACCACGGGGATCTGAAATGACCACCGCTGTCGATCCGGCAGAGCGAGCGCGGCTTCTCGACGATGAGCCGGCCGTATCCTCGCTCGCCGTGCGGCCGTTCTTCTACGTGACGTTGCGGAAGCACCCGGAGGCGGACGGGCAGTTGCCGGAATCCGCCGCCCGGCTGGTGCTCGGCATCGACCAGTACGAGCGGCAACTGGGCGGCGGGGGCGTGGTCTACAGCCGCGAGGGGAGCGAGGAGACGGACACCCACTTCAAACTCATGATGATCCTCCACCGCGGCGGGTGGGAGGCGTTCGAGCGGATGGACAAGATTCACGCCATGCTGAGCGAGCTGGCGGCGAAGGCCCGCCAACCGGAGGTGGCCGCCCAGGACGCCGACCTGCGGGACCGCGTGGCCGCACTGCTCGACGCCCCCATTCCCCGAAGCGTGGCCGAACGGCTCGAACTCTCGCCGGTCAAGTGATGCCTCGGAACGCGAGATGGTCACTTCCGAAGTGCTGGTCCGCGAAGCCGTGTGAGCGACATTTCACCCCCGACACATTCTGACGCACTTTCTTCCGGACCAGCGAGGATGATTCCGGAGGGGGGTGTCCCTGTCCGCCGGAATCAATGAGAGACGCCCCTGCCGACTCCCTTTCGCCGTCCGCGAATTCGTTGGTCCGTTCGCTCCCATCGGGGTAAGATTATCCCCCGATGGGTCCGGTCGGCGAATCGAGGGCGCACGTCATGGGCGAATCGAAAGTCACCATCTCCGTGCCGGTCGAATCGAACGACGGGGCGACCGACGCCACCGTCGTGCCGGCGGCGGTCGGCAACAGCCCGTCCACCGACACGGTCGGAGTGTTCGGCGGCGACCTCAGTCCGCTGCCCGCGCCCGTCGGGTTCGTCATCGAGAGGCAGATCGGTATCGGCGGCATGGGTGTCGTGTACCTCGCCCACCAGCAGGGGTTGAACGGGGCGGTCGCCATCAAGACGGTGCGGAGCGGGGGTGCGGCTGGACGAGAAGCAGCTCATCCGCTTCCTGGCCGAAGCGGAGGCGGTGGCTGCCGTGCGACACCCGAACGTGGTTGAGGTGTACCAGTTCGGCGAACAGGACGGTCGGCCGTACCTGGTGCTCGAATTCTGCCCCGGCGGTGATCTGGCCGGCCGGCTGTCCGACCCGCCGGCCGACCGCCCCCGCTGGGCGGCCGAGCACATCGCGGCCGTCGCCGACGGCGTGCATGCGGCCCACGCCCTGAGCATCGTTCACCGCGACCTGAAGCCGGCGAACGTGCTGCTGGCCGCCGACGGCACGCCCAAAGTGACCGACTTCGGGCTGGCCAAACGGGGCGCCGGACACGAGCTGACGCAGACGCAGGCGGTGATGGGCACGCCGACGTACATGAGTCCGGAGCAGGCCGGCGGGGGCACCAAGTTCGTCGGCCCCGAGTCGGACGTGTGGAGCCTGGGGGTGATGCTGTTCGAGCTGGCCAGCGGCGAGCGGCCGTTCGACGGCGACACCCCGCTAGAACTCATCAGCCGGGTGGTGGGGGGTGAGGTGCCGAAGCTGCAGTCGAAGTGCCATACGGTGCCGCACGACTTCGCCCTGATCGTTCACAAGTGCCTGAGCAAAGAGCCGCGGGAGCGGTACGCCACGGCCGGCGAGTTGTCGGCCGACCTGCGGCGGTGGCTGGCCGGCGAGCCCATCCTGGCCCGCCCGCCGGGGGCGGTGGAGTCGGCCGTGCGGTGGGCGCGGCGGAACCCGAAGGTGGCCGGCAGCCTGGCGGCGGCGGTGCTGGCGCTGGTGGTCGGGTCGGTGGTCAGCACCTGCCTGGCGCTGTGGGCGCTGTCGGAGGCGAAGCGGGCGGACGCGGAGGCGGTGGCGGCGAAGGAGCAGAAGGAACTGGCGAGCGAGCGGACGGCGGCGAGCGAGAAGGCGCGGGCGGACGAGGAGGCGGTGCGGGCGAAGGTGAGCGGCGAACTGACCACCTTCATGCGGGACGTGTTCGGCGCGTCCGACCCGACCGGCCTGTCCACGTCCGGGCTGATGCCGCCGGGCGCGTCCGGGCGGAAGGTGCCGGCGGCCGAACTGCTCGCCCGCGGCATGAAGTTGATCCGCGAGCGGCCGGTCGAGGCCCTGACGCCGCCCGAGCGCCTCACCCGTGCGGCGTTGTTGGACGCGCTCGGCGACGCCGCCCGCTCGCTCGGCCTGTTCACAGAAGCCGGCCCGCTGCTCAAGGAGGCCGTCGCCATTCGGGACGAGTTGCTGCCCGCCGGGCACGCCGACCGCCGCCTCAGCCGGTTCAACCTGGCCTGCTACCACGCCGAGTTCGGCGACCTGCTCGACGCCGAGCGGCTGCTCGCCGCCCTGCACGTTGAACACCTGGCGAACGGCACGGCCGACACCGCCCCGGCGGCCGACGTGTGCTACCGGCTGGCCGGCACCTACCTGGCGATGGAGGACGACCGGGCCGAACAGTACGCCCTGGAGGCGGTGCGGATTCGCGTGCGCGTGTCCGGCGAGACGCACCGGCAGACGGCCATCGTGCGGCTGGTGCTGGCGGCGGCGTACCTGGGCAACGGGAAGACGGCCGACGGGCTGGGGGCGATGCGGCCGGCCATGGAGGTGTTCACGGCCGAGGGGGTGACGAACGACCCGACGGTGAAGGCGGCCATCGAGTACCAGGGCGGGCTGACCGTGCGGAACAGCGGCTTCCCCGCCCTGGCCATCCCCAAGTTCAAGAAGGCGGTGGAGATGCTCCGCGAGGCGCTCGGGCCGGAGCACGTCTACCTGGCGCTCGCCCTGGCCGACCTGGGCATCGCCCAGCGGGACGCCGGGCGGGAGGCGGACGCGGAGGCGTCGATGCGGGAGTCGATTGACCTGTTGCGGAAGTCCGGCGGGGTGGAACACCCGAAGGCGCTCACGCTGATCGACGTGTACACCAAACTGCTGGTGAAGGGCGGCAAGCGGGCGGAGGCGTGGGCGCTGGTGGCCGAGGCGCTGACCGCCTCGGCCAAGCGGTTCGGCACCGACGCCCCGTGGCGGTTCAAGATGCTCACCACCGCCACCCGGATCGCCGCGCGGTGCGGCCGGACGAAGGAGGTGGCCGACCTGGGCCGGCAGGCGTTCGCCGAGTACCGCCGCCGCCCCCACCACCACCAGATGCTCGGCGAACTGGCCGCCCAGCTCGACAACCTGGACGACCTGACCCAGGCCCGCGAGGTGTACGCCGAACTGTTCGCCGAGCCGCACGACCGCTGGACGCCGGCCGACCGCTGGAACCACCGGCACAACTGGACCACGGCGCTCGTGGCCCGCAAGCTGCACGCCGAGGCCGAACCGCTTCTCCGCGAGTCGTGCCGCGAGGCCGAGACCGTCGAGGTGCAGAAGGGGAACGACCCGCAGGGCATCGCCTACGCCTTCCTCTGCCTGGGGCGGGTCGAGTGGCGGGCCGGCCGGCACGCCGACGCCGAGACGCTGTTCCGCACCGCCGTCGTGTTCCAGGAGAAGGCGAAGCCGTCGTCGTTCGCCCGCGACCGCTACCTGCAAGTGCTGCGGCTGCTCGCCATCCGCCGCCAGTACGACGCCCTGCCGCCGTATGCCGAGAAGATGTCCAAGCTGCCCGACCTGGACGACCCGCACCGCGGGTGGGCGCTCCTCCTGCGGGCGGGCACCGTCGGCGAGGCGGACCGCAAGGCGGTGGCCGAGGCGGTCGAAAAGGCGCTCGGAAGAACGACCGACCCGGACGCCACCTGCTACCGGGCGCGGGCCGTGCTGCTGGCCGGCGGGGACGTGAAGCGGGAGGCCGAGCGGCTGGACGCCCTCATTTCGCAGGGGTTGAAGACCGACCACCTGACCGACCACCTGTGTACCGCCCGCGCCGCCTGTGCGGTGGCGCTCGGCCAGTCGCCCGTCGAGTTCCTGGCCAAAGTGAAGGGCGCCGAGCGGAACACGCCCATCGCGCGGGTGCATCACCTGATTCAAACGCTGGCCGCCCACCGCGCCGCCCCCACCGCCAAGACGCGGGCGGCGGTCGAGGCCGAACTGAAGCGGGGTGAAGACTTGCTCGCGGAGGTCTCGACCGGGACCGACCCGGATTACATGGGGTACGCCGTCACGCACCTGGTGGAACTGAACTGGTGGATGACCCGCGTGCGGGCGGAACTGACGGCGGAGTAGCGGCGGGTAGCGGGTGTGCCGCGCGTGCCGTGCGCCGGTGCGTGTTTCCCCACCATCGTGCGTGTTCGCCGTTCGACAACCCGTCCAGCCGGCATTACGTTTGCATAAGGTCGGGCGTCCCAATTTCACCTGGGGGGTTGTCATGGCGGAGGCTACCAAGAAGCCGGCGGCGGAGACCAAGAAGCCGGCGGACGAGACCAGCGGCGGCTCGCCGTTGGGGGCGGTCGGCGGGATGGCGGCGGGGGCGGCGGCCGGGTCGGTGTTCGGCCCGCTCGGGGCGGCGATCGGGGCGGTGGTGGGCGGGGTGGCGGGTGCGACGGTCAACCCGGCCGACGTGGTGCCGGCGGTGGAAAAGGGGGTGGAGCAGGCGAAGGCGGTGGTGAAGAAGGTGGCGGCGAAGGTGAAGAAGCTCCCGGCCGCGACCAAGGCAGTGGCGAAGACGGCGGTGAAAGCGGTGAAGGCCGCGCCCGCCAAAGCCGTCAAAGCGGTGAAGACGACGGCCAAGGCCGTGAGCGGCAAGACGGCCCCGAAGAAGGCGGTCACGGCGAAGCCGGTGAAGAAGACGGCGGCGAAGAAGCCGGCCGGCAAGAAGGCGCCCGCCAAAGGGAGGTGAGCCGTCCGGCCGCAGCCGCTGACCGTCACGCCGCCTCGGGTTGGAGTTCACGCGTGCGCGGGGCGCAAGACCCCCCCGCACCCCGGAACGGGAAAGACAAAAAAACCACCCGCAAC
>JANNVG010000821.1:0-3803 GCA_031414395.1 Fimbriiglobus sp. | reverse complement strand
TCTCCGAATAGCCCTGTCACCCCGCCCAGGGCGACGCAGGGAAGCAGGATGGGGCGGATGGGTAGGGTGGGTCCAGCGAGCGGAGCGAGCCGAGACCCACGATATCAGCCCCCGTGGGTCGGCGCGACGGAGGCCGTCGCTGGACCCACCCTACGCAAACCCGATCTCTGAGCCGCCCTGTCACCCCGCCCATTCGCACTCGAATCTGTCGGGCGGTTAGCCTATCATGGGATATTCAGACGCCCCCCGACCGGACGGCCGACTCTCATGGGTCAGATCGCCTTCGACTTGCCCGCCGACCTGTCCCCGGCCCACCGCGACGCCGTCGAGCGGGTGTGGCTGGCCGGCGGGTACGACGGTGCCCCGGTCCCGGTCAAGCGGCACCGGGCGAACGGCCGGCTCACCCTCACCCGCGCCGAGAACGAGAGCGTGGTGGCCGCCGCCCCGTGGCCCGGTGCCGACGGGTTCGAGCGGGTGGTGACGAGCGGCACCCTGCGGTTGGCCCGCGACGCCTACCCGCTGCTCACCGAACTCGGTCGCGGGGCGGTCAACCGGGTGCGGGCGCTGGTGGCCATGTTCCACTCGGTCGGGCTGCCCATGCCGCAGTCGCTGCTCGACGCCGTCGGGCGGGTGAGCAAACAGTTCGGGCGGGTGGCACTGAAGTCCGACACCGACACGGTGGCCGCGTGCGAGGTGATCGACGCCGCGTGCGAGCTGGCCGACAACTGCGCCAGCCGGCTGACCGAGTACCGCCTACAAGCCCGCCTGAACATGGACGGCCCGCTGCCCACCCGCCTGGGCGCGCGGCTGTCCCGCCCGCTGCCGCCCGATCAGGCGGAGATGTTCATGGACACCTTCCACGCCGTCCGCATCGTCCCGCAGTGGCGGCAGATCGAGCCGCGGGAGTCGGCGTACGACTGGAGCGTGATGGACGCGCTTGTGGAGTGGGCGACGGCCGCCGGCCTGGAGGTGAGCATCGGCCCGCTGGTGGACCTGGCCGACGGCCCGTTCCCCGACTGGCTGGCCGCCTCGCACGGCGACCTGCCCAATTTGGCCGCCTACCTGTCCGAGTTCGTCGGCACGGTCGTGCAGCGGTACAAGGCGGAGGTGCGGCAGTGGCAGGCGTTCGCCGGGTTCAACCACGCCGACGTCCTCGGGCTGAGCGAGGACGACCGCATTCGGCTGGCCGCCCGCGTGCTCGAGTCCGTGACCGACGCTGACCCGCGGGGCGAGCGCACCTTCGCCGTCGCCCAGCCGTGGGGCGAGTACCTGAGTTCGGAAGACCACACGTACGCCCCGCTGGTGTTCGCCGACACGCTCCTGCGGGCCGGCTTCCAGTGCGCCGCCATCGACCTGGAAATCCTGAGCGGGGCGGGGCGGCGGAGCGGGTTCGGCCGCGACCCGCTGGACGTCCTCCAACTGTTCGAACTGTTCGGCCAACTCAGCCTGCCGTTGGACGTCACCCTGGCCAGCCCGGTGCCGGCGGCGCTCACCACCGTGCTCGGCGCGCCGTCCGTGCGGGCGGTGTTCTGGGACTCGTGGTCGCCCGCCGACCCGGCCGCGCGGGTGGCCCCGCTCTCGCTCGTCGGCGCGGACGGGGCGGCCGACCGCCTGGGCCAAATCCGCTCCGCCCGCCGCGAATGGCTCCGCGGCCCCGTTGCCCATCGCCCCACCTCCGGGTAAACTCTCACTGTCGTTTTGAGGCGACCGCCTGGCCCGACGCCGCACCCGACCCTGACCACTGCCCAGGGGAGACCATGCGACTGATCGGCAACGACGCCCCCACGCCGCCCGACCCCGACCGGGTTCGGCCGAAGCCGAACGCCGTCGGCGGCTACCCGCTGCTGCGGCTGCTCGGCGTGGGCGGCATGAGCCGCGTCTACCTGGGGTATTGTCGTAAGACCGACCGGCCGGTGGCGGTGAAGGTGCTGGCCGACCACCTGAGTGGCGACCAGCAGTTCGTCAACCGCTTCTACCGCGAGGCCGTCCTCGCCCGCTCGCTGTTTCATCCGGCACTGGTGCGGGGGTTCGACCACGGGTTCGACCCGGCCGCCGCCGCCCACTTCCTGTCGCTCGAATTCGTGGACGGGCCGACCGCGCGGGCGGTGAACGAGCGGACCGGCCGGATGCCGCCGGGGGTGGCCGTGCGGATCACGACCGACGTGGCCATGGCCCTGGAGTACCTGCACGCCCGCGGGTATGTGCACCGCGACGTGAAGCCGGAGAACGTGCTGCTGCAACCGACCCCGCCGGCCAAGCTGGGCGACCTGGGGCTGGCCAAGCGGACCACCGGCGACGCCGCCCTGACGGCCGCCAACCAGGGCGTCGGCACCCCCCACTACATGAGCTACGAGCAGTCGCTGAACGCCGCCCTCGTGGACGGCCGGTCGGACGTGTACTCGCTCGGCGCGACGCTGTACCACCTGCTCACCGGGCAGGTGCCGTTCCCGCACTCGGAGAGCCAACCGGCCAGCCGCTTGGGGGCGGTGACGCCGGCCAGCCGGGTGTGTGCCGACGTGCCGCTGGCACTGGATTTGGTGCTCGAGCGGATGCTGGCCAGCGACCCCCGTCGGCGGTACCAAACCGCCGCCGAGGTGATCGCCGCTCTGTCCGCCGCCGGCCCCGCCTGCTCGGACGCCGAGTACACCGAGTACGTCACCCGCACCCGCCACGCCGGCCCGCCGACGGCCGAACAGCCGACGCGGGTGTTCCCCCTGCCGGGCTGACAAAGTGCTCTGCTCGCTCCGCGAGCGGCCTTCTCGATCCCATTCGCAGACCGAGTGGACAACACCCGAACCCGCTCGCGGAGCGAGCAGAACACTTCTATGCCCCCATCGCCCACCGTCGCCCGCCTGATGGTGGTCCTCGCCGCCGTGCTGTGGAGCGCCGGCAGCTTCATGAAGGTGTTCCGCGAGGACACCCCGCTCGGGTTGCACACCCCGCAGCTCGACCCCCTCTCCATCGCCTTCTGGCGCGGCCTGTTCGCCGGCCTCGCCCTCGTGCCGCTCGTGCGGTTCCGGTACGTCCGCTTCCGCCCCGTCATGCTCGGCATGGTCGCCTGCTTCGCCGTCATGAGCGGGCTGTACCTGTCCGCGCTCGGGCTGGGGCCGGCCGCGAACGCCATCCTGCTCCAGAACTCCGCGCCGGTGTGGGTCTACCTGATCGGGGTGTACCTGTTGAAGCAGAAGGGCGACGGGCGGGCGGCCGTATCGATGGTGCTGGCGATGGTGGGCGTGGGCGTGATCGTGTGCGGCAACTGGCCGTGGAACATCTCCGGCGACGAGCAGCGGGCGCAGGTGGTCATCCTGCTGATGGGCGCGGGTAGCGGGGTGACGTATGCCGGCGTGGTGCTGTTCTTATCCCAACTGCGGGCGCACTCGCCGGCGTTCCTGATGGTGCTCAACCTGCTCGGCAGTGCGGCGGTGCTGGGCGCGTACCTGTGGCTGTTCGGCGGGTTCGTCATGCCGACGCCGTTGCAGTTGGTGTACCTGGCGCTGTTCGGCGTGGTACAGATGGCCGCCCCGTACTGGCTGTTCGCCCGCGGCCTGCGAACGCTCTCGCCGCAAGAGGCCGGCATCATCACGCTGCTCGAACCCGTGCTGAACCCGGTGTGGGCGTACCTGATCGCCCCGGACAAAGAAGTGCCGACGTGGTGGACGCTGGCCGGCGGCGGTGTGCTGCTGGCGGCGCTGGGGTGGAAGTATGTGCCCGTGCGGAAGGGCAGAACAGATTTCACCGCCGAGGGCACATGAGGGCACGAGAGGGGGACAGAATTCAGAAGAGCTAACCACAGAGGCACAGGG
>JANNVG010000820.1:0-9640 GCA_031414395.1 Fimbriiglobus sp. | reverse complement strand
CCACGCGGGGGAAGGCACGTGGGTCGCGGGGTCTGACGACCCCAGCAGACCCACCCTACGTTCCGTCATCAGTTCCCGATGCCGGTGTTGCCGCCGAAACCTAGCCCGCGGCCCCGGATCTGGTTGACCGTCTGGGTGCCGAGCAGGGTGACGCCGAACAGCCGTTCGATCGGGCTGAGCAGCTTGCCGAGCGTGCGGTCCACGGTCACGATCCGCTGGGCCTTCACGTACACGCGGTCGCCGGGGAACAGTTGGTAGTTGGTGCTCGTCACGCCCCACTGCGTAATGCCCACCCAGTCCACCGGCAGGATCTGCTCCTCGTTCAGTTGCGGGGTGCGGCGGGCCACCCAGATGTTCCGCTTGCTCGCCTCCTCCCGCAACCCGCCGACGTTGGCGATGGCGTCGGACACGAACTCCTTGCCGGAGATGGGGAACCGCTGCACCGTCTCGCCCGCCCCGGCCCCGTCCTGGATGACCAGGTACGTCTTGCTGTTGTAGCTGACCACGTCCACCAGCACGAGCACGCTGTCCTCTTTGGTGCCGCCGGCGTCGTAGTTGATCTGCTTGGCCAGCACGCTGCGGATGGCCAGCCGCGCCTGGTTGGTGGTCAGCCCGGCCACCGACACCGTGCCGTAGGCGCCCAGGTAGATGGTGCCGTCCGGCCGCACCTGGAACTGGTTCTGGATCGGGTTGTACGGCAGCGGGTCGGTCTCGCCGGTGTACTTCACCTCTTGTTCGAGCGCGGTCCGCTCCTCGTCCAGCTTCGCCCGCTTCTCCTCGGTCAGGGCTTTGCCGTCTTCGTCTTTGTTCCCCTTCAGCCAGCCCTTCACCTTCGTCAGCCGTTCGGGCACGTCCACCTTCTTCACCCGCGCCTCGACCACCAGCACGTCGGGCGGCTCGATGACGTACTCGGGCAGCGTCACCGGGTTCAGTTCGGTGGGCACGCTGCCGGGGGCGGGCAGGGTGATGGGCGGGGTGATCTGTCTGCCGGACAGGTGCGCCCGCGGGGTGAGGCACCCGGCCGACCCGAGAACCCCCGCCGCGACCACGACGGCCACCACGGTGCGAATGGCTCGGCTGTGCATCGTCCCGATCCCCCCTACTCCGCCGCCGACGGCGGGGCCGGGAATGGGCGTGACGCAAGCCGTCAACCCCAACCCGGTGTAGACAGAGTTATCGGCGTGAGCGGAACAACCAGTTCAGTTTTCCCGACAAGAACAGTCGGCACAGGCGGGAGAGATTGCGCAAGTTCACTTGAGTCAAACGGCACGCGGATGACGCGGCTTCGGCGCGGAAGGACGCGGATCAGAGCAGAAGCACTGAATTCACCGCCGAGGGCACATGAGGGCACATGAGGGCACGAGAGAAAACAGGAGAGTTCGGGCGTGCAGAAACATTTCCGCCCTCTCGTTCTCTCATGTGCCCTGTTCTGTTCTCGCCGGTGAATTCTTGCCTTCATTCGCGTTGATCCGCGCCTCTCCGCGTCATCCGCGTGCCGTCTTGTCCAGCTTGGTGGGCGTCTTGTCCAACTTGGTGGCCGTCTTGTCCAGCTTGGTGGCCGTCTTGTCCGGCTTGGTGGCCGTCTTGTCCAGCTTGGTGGCCGTCTTGTCCGGTTTGGTGGCCGTCTTGTCTTTCACAGGCCCGCTCACCAGCTTCCGCAGCTTCTCCAACTCCGACAGGCTCAACTTGCGGCTCTTGCCCTTCGGCAGTTTGTCCAGGAGGATCGGGCCGATGGCGATCCGCTTCAGCTTCAGCACCTTGTGCCCGAGCTTGGCCAACATGCGGCGGATCTCGCGGTTCTTCCCCTCGCACAGCACCACCCGCAGCCACGTGCTCTCGCCCTGCGGCTTCATCCGCCGCACGTTCTTCGCCCGCACCTTGCCGTCGCTCAGCCACACCCCTTCGAGCAGCTTCTGGATGTCGTTCACGCTCGGGTGGCCGGCCACCAGCACCTGATACGTCTTCTCGATCTGGAACTTCGGGTGCATCAGCTTGTGGGCCAGGTCGCCGTCGTTCGTCATCAGCAGCATCCCCTCGCTGCTCTCGTCGAGTCGCCCCACCGTGTACACCCGCTGTTCGACGTGCGGGATCAGGTCGAGGGCGAGCGGTCGCTGGCTCGGGTCGTGGTTGGTACACAGGTAGCCGACCGGCTTGTTCACCACCCAGTACACCGGGCGTTCGGTCTTCACCGCCTCGCCGTCCACCGACAGCTTGTGCAGGGCCGGGTCCACTTGGGTGGCCAAGTCGGTGACGATGCGGCCGTTCACCTTCACCCGCCCGGCGGCGATGAGGGTGTCGCAGTGCCGCCGCGACCCGACCCCGGCGTGCGCCAGGAATTTGTTCAGGCGTTCCATTCCACAATGATACAGGGCCGCGGCGAACGGCGCGACGTGAGTCCGCCGGTATTCACCCGCCCAGCACGGCCACCGCCCGCACTTCATCCGCCGAAAGGCCGCTCGCCCGCCCGCCCTTCGGCAACCCGCTGCCCAGGTACGCGGTAATCACTTGCGGGTGGACGTAGCTCTTGCGGCACACGGCCGGGGTGTTGCCCAGCGACTCGGCCGCCGTGCGGATGACCTCGACGACCGCCCGCTCGCCGGCCGTCTTCGACTCCGGTGGGGGCAGCTTGCTCAACTCGGCCGCCGCCCGCACGGTGCCCGCCCAGGTGCGGAAGTCTTTGGCGGTGAACGGCCCGTCGCCCGCCGCGGCGATGTACCGGTTCACGTCCGCAGACCCCACCCGCCGCACCCGCCCGTCGGCGTCACGGTACTGGAACAAGTGCTGGCCCGGCAGATCGCGGCAGGCGCGCACGATGCGGGCGAGGCGGGCGTCGGACACCTCGCGGCGATGGTGAACGCCACTTTTGCCACGGAACTTCAGGGCGACGGTGCCGGCGGTGAAGGTGACGTGCCGGTCGAGCAGCGTGCTCAGGCCGAACGACTTGTTGGCGCGGGCGTACTCGTCGTTCCCGACTCGCAGGTGGGTGCGGTCGAGCAGGGAAACGACCGCCGCCAGCACCTTCTCTTTGGACAGGCCGGGGGACGCGAGGTCGGCTTCCACCCGCCGGCGGAGGCGCGGAAGTGCGTCGGCGAACGCGGCCAGTTTGTCGAACTTCGCACCTTCACGTTTCGCCCGGAACGCCGGGTGGTAGCGGTACTGCTTGCGCCCGCGGGCGTCATACCCGACGGCTTGCAGATGGCCGTTCGGGTACGGGCAAACGACTACCCACTCCCACGCCGGCGGGATGGCGAGCGCGCGGATGCGGGCGAGGGTGTCAGCGTCCCGGACCGCCTTCCCGTGCAGGGTGAACCGGAACCCTGTCCCGACCCGCACGCGGGAAATGCCCGGCCGGTCGCCCGACCAAATTTTCAGTCGGGCGGTCAGTGGAAACTCGTATCGGCGAATGGCGGTCGGCATGGCGGATTCTCCCGCCGTTGCCGCTGCACAAGACGTGCCGGAGGTGGAGAAGAGTTGTCGGACGGCCGGCGGCCACTCCTCACCTGGGGCGTCGAACGCTCACGGGATCGCCACCGGAGGGCACAATTGCCTTCGCGTGAACCGCGATCCGCGGGGTTGTTCCAGACACGCGAAGGGCAATTGTGCCCTCCGGTGAAAGTGATCCTGGAACAGCGTTCGTCGGGAAGCGTGGCAGGCCACGCGCTCGGCCGACGCAACATCGGCCACTGCTCTTGCGAGCGACACGCTGACCGCCGACCGCCGACAACGACGATAGTGTACGACCGACGCCAACGGCGTCGGTCCCCCAGCCCAAGGTTGAGGTGCGAGGCCCCGACACCCCGTGTCGCCCTCCCGGTCGCGGTTTTCCCCCACTCGCGGCGGGCGGTCGGGTACACTCGGCGGGTATGAGCCACGCCTTCACCACCTTCCACCCCCGCGAGCGCGAGGGGCTGCTGCTCGGCCGGCGGAACCTGTTCAAGGCGTCGCTCGCCGGGATCGCCGGCCTCAGCCTGCCGACGCTCCTGCGGGCCGCCCCGTCCGCCAAGCCGAAGAAGAGCGTCATCCTGCTGTGGATGGCCGGCGGGCCGAGCCACATCGACACCCTCGACCCGAAGCCCGACCGCCCGGTCGAGAACCGCGGGCCGTTCGGCACCACCGCCACCAAGCTGCCCGGCGTGCGGGTGTGCGAACACCTGCCGAAGCTGGCCGCCATGCTGGACAAGTTCACCGTCATCCGTTCCGTGGACTGCCGCGGCAGCAACCACGAGCCGAACACGGTCATGCAGACGGCGAACAAGCTGGCCGAGCCGCGGGTGAACCCGGAGGCGAAGGAGTACCCCGCCATCGGCTCGCTGGTGGCGAAGTTCCGCGGGGCGAATCACCCCGGCGTGCCGGCGTATGCCGCGTTCCAAAAGAGCCGGTCGCACCTGGCGTATGCCGGTCGGCTCGGCCCGGCGTTCGACCCGTTCCTGGCGAACACCGCCGCCAAGCTGCCGGTGTACGATCTCGTCGGCAAAGACACGGGCAAGGTGTCGCCCGGCGGGGCGTTCGACCTGCCCGGCGGGGTGGACGCCGAGCGACTCGACGCGCGGCTGAAGTTGGCTGAACGCTTCGACCGCCTGCGGGCCGTGGCGGAGAGTTCGCCGCACCTGGACGGCTTCGACAAGCACACGAAGTCGGCCGCGGAACTGGTGCTCAGCGGGCGGGTGCGGGACGCGCTCGATTTGTCCAAAGAGCCGGAGAAAGTCCGCGAACGGTACGGCAAACACCTGTGGTGCCAACAGACACTCATGGCCCGCCGGTTGACCGAGGCCGGGGTGCCGTTCGTCACGCTCGACCTGAGCTACCACACCGCGTCCGGCACCTGGGACACGCACGGCGACAACATCCCGCCCTACGGCGGCATCACGAAGGGGCTGGGGCCGCTGCTCCCGCTGTTCGACGGGTTAATCACCACGCTGGTGGGCGATCTGGCCGCCCGCGGCACGCTCGACGACACGCTGGTGATTGCGATGGGCGAGTTCGGCCGCACGCCGAAGATCGGCACCCAGGACAGCACCGACGGCCGCGACCACTGGCCGAACGTGATGTCGATGCTGCTGGCCGGCGGCGGGATGAAGCACGGGCAGGTGATCGGCAGCAGCACGGCCGACGGCGGGTACGTCCGCGAGCGGCCGGTGACGCCGGGCGACCTGGCCGCCACCATCTACCACTACTTCGGCGTGCCGCTGGACGAAACCTACCCCGACCGCACCGGCCGCCCGTACCACCTGCTGCCCGACGGCGGCACGCCGGTGAAGGAGCTGGTCGGATGAAACCCAAACGACGTTGGCCGCTCGTCGCGGTTCCCGTCGCTCTCACCGTCGCCCTCTTGGGTCTCAGCTGGGTATTCGGGTGTTGCCCGTGTACCGAGTTGCTGTTCTCGCACAGGTTCAATTCGGAGAAGTGGAAGGCAGGGAGCGCGCTCGACCGCGGGCGGATGTCGCAGGATTTGATGAACAACAACCGGCTCACCGGCCTGACCCGCGACGAGGTGGTGGCTCAACTCGGCCCGCCCGACCACGACCTCGGCGACGACCCGACCCTCATCTACCGTATCGACATCGGTTTTCGATTCGGCACCGACCCCTGGTTCTATGTTCTCGGGGTGCGTTTCGACTCGTCTGGGCGAGCGACGCACGTGTTCGCGAAGGATTGAACCACCGCGACGTGGTTCGGCGTCGATACGTACCTCCCACGTCGCCCGGACGCCCATGACCCGCCGACTCACTCCGCCGCCGTGGGTGCTCGCGTTCGCCCTCGTGACGGTCGTGTTCGCCATCGATCTGTCGCTCCCCCTGGGCGTGGCGGCGGCCGTGCCGTACACGTTCGCCGTGCTGCTGGCGCTGGCCGACCGCCGCGGGTGGGTGGGTCCGGCCGTCGCCGGGCTGTGCGGGGTGCTGACGGTGCTGAAGCTGGGCCTGAACCCGGATCGCGGCGACACGGAGCTGTGGAAGGTGTTCGCCAACCGCGGGCTGGCGCTGTTCGCCATCGGCATGACGACCGTACTCGGCGTGCTGCGACGGCAAGCGGCGGCGAAACAGCGACAGGCCGAGGAGCAACTGCGGGCACACCAGGCAACGCTCGCCCATGTGGGCCGGCTGAGCCTGCTCGGTCAGGTGGCGGCCGGGCTGGCGCACGAGGTGAACCAGCCGCTGTCGGCGATGGGCTTGCAGGCCGAGATCGCCGGCCGGCTGGCGGTGCCGGGCGAACCGCTCCGCCCCGAAGTGGCCGACGCCCTGAAGGAGATTGCCGCGCAGTCCGCGCGTGCCGGCGAAATCATCCGCGGGGTGCGGCGGTTGGCCCGGCGTGGCACCCCCGGCACCGATCCTGTGTCTATGGATGACGTGGTGTTCGCGGCGGTTCGACTGCTCGACTGGCAGACCGGCCGAGCCGGGGCGACGGTGCGGGTGAGTGCCGGCGGGCCGTCGGCGGTGGTGGACGCCGACCGCATCCAACTGGAACAGGTGCTCGTCAACCTGCTCCAGAACGCGCTCGACGCCGTGACCGGCCAGCCCGACGGCCGACGGGCGGTGAGCGTGACGACCGCGACGGGCGCCGGAACCGTCACGGTGCGGGTGACGGACAGCGGCTGCGGCGGGTTCGACCCGGCCCGGCTGTTCGAGCCGTTTTACACGACCAAGGAAGGCGGGCTGGGGCTGGGGCTGGCCATCAGCCGGAACATCGTGGACGCGCACGGCGGGCGGCTGTGGGCCGAACCGACCGCGAGCGGGGCCGAGTTCGCCTTCACCCTTCCCCGCCGCACCGAGGGGCCGCGATGAGTGTGCCGACGGTGTTCGTGGTGGACGACGACGACGCCGTGCGGAAGGCGGTGGCCGCGGCCGGCGGGCTGCTCGGCCACCCGGTGCGGGCGTTCGCGTCCGCGATGGACTTCCTGGCCGCGTACACGCCCGATCAGGCCGGCTGCCTGGTGCTCGACGTGAAGATGCCCGGCCTGAGCGGGCTGGAACTGCAACGCCGGCTGGCCGACGACGGGGTGACGCTGCCGGTGATCATGATCTCCGGGCACGCCGACGTGCGGATCGCGGTCGAGGCGATGACGCTCGGCGCGCTCACCCTGCTGGAGAAGCCGTTCCGCCTGGACGACCTGCTGGCGCAGGTCCGCATAGCCATCGACAAGGACACCGCCGACCGCGCCACCCGCGACCGCGACGACGACGCCCGCGGGCGGCTGGCCGCCCTCACGCCGAAGGAGCGGGAGGTGCTCGATCAGGTGGTGGCCGGCCGCACCAACCGGGTGATCGCCGAGCAGTTGGGGGTGAGCGTGCGGGCGGTCGAAGACCGCCGGGCGCGGCTGATGCGGAAGGCGGGCGTGACCTCGCTGGCCGAGCTGGTGGCCCTGGCCACACGGTAGGTGCTCTGCTCGCTCCGCGAGCGGTCTTCACATCCGCTCGCGGAGCGAGCAGAGCACTACAATACGTCGCCCCCACACGGAACCCCCGACATGGTCGGCTGGCAGTTCAACAACACCTACGCCCGCCTGCCGGCCGACCTGCACGCCCCGGCCAAGCCGATGGCGATGACGGCGCCGCGGGTGGCAATTCTGAACCACCCCCTCGCCGATCAACTCGGGCTGAACCTGCGGGCGCTCTCGCCGGATGCCGCCGCCGCACTGTTCACCGGACAGCAGTTGCCCGCCGGGTCGCAGCCGATTGCACAAGCCTACGCCGGGCACCAGTTCGGCGGGTTCACCATGCTCGGCGACGGGCGGGCGATCCTGCTGGGCGAACACCGCACCCCCGCCGGCACGCTCGTGGACATCCAGTTCAAGGGGCCGGGGCCGACGCCGTACTCCCGCCGCGGCGACGGCCGCGCCGCCCTCGGCCCGATGCTCCGCGAGTACGTCATCAGCGAGGCGATGGCGGGCCTCGGCATCCCCACCACCCGCAGCCTCGCGGTGGTGCTCACCGGCGAACAGGTGTTCCGTTCGCAGGTGCAGCGCGGGGCGGTACTCACCCGCGTGGCCGCCAGCCACCTGCGGGTGGGCACGTTTCAGTACGCCGCCGCCCGCCGCGACGAACCCACACTGCGGGCGCTCGCCGATTACGCCATCGCGCGGCACTACCCGGAGTTGAACGAAGCGCCGGCGAAGTACCTCGCCTTCCTCCGTGCCGTGGCCGACCGGCAGGCGTCGCTCATCGCCAAGTGGATGCACGTCGGGTTCATTCACGGGGTGATGAACACCGACAACATGGCCATCTCCGGCGAGACCATCGACTACGGGCCGTGCGCGTTCATGAACGCCTACGACCCGAACACGGTGTTCAGTTCCATCGACAGCGGCGGGCGGTACGCCTACGCCAACCAGCCGGTCATCGCGCAGTGGAACCTCGCCCGGTTCGCCGAGTCGCTGCTCACGCTGATCGACGCGGACGAAGCGAACGCCGTGGCCGCCGCGATGGAGGTGTTGAACGCCTTCCCCGCGACCTACGAGCGCTACTGGCTGGCGGGGATGCGGGCGAAGTTGGGTTTGCAAACAGAGCAAGGCGACGACGACGAACTGGTGAAAGAGCTGCTGGCGTGGATGCACACGACGAAAGCCGATTTCACCAACACGTTCCGCGACCTGGGTTCGCCCGAGTTGCTCACTGGCGAGCGGTATCAGAGGGGAGCGTTCAAGGCGTGGCACGCGAAGTGGGCGGAACGGCTGAATCGTGACGGCGATCCGGCCGCCGCGTTCGCCCGCATGAACGCCGTGAACCCGGCGTACACCGCCCGCAATCATCGGGTGGAGGAGGTGCTCGCTGCGGCGGAGCGTGACGACTTCACACCGCTGCACGAGTTGCTTGAGGTGTTGGCTTCGCCATTCACCGCTAAGTCCGAGTGGGCGAAGTACACCCTGCCGCCGGCCGATGACCGCGGCTACCAGACCTTCTGCGGCACGTGAACGGAGTGCTCTGCTCGCTCCGCGAGCGGATTTTCATGACCGCTCGCGGAGCGAGCAGAACACTTTCAACCGACCCCGTGGCCTCACCACTTGAACACGCCGCCGATGAGCAGGGCGATGATGATGATGATGGTCGGCGCGCCGAGCAGGCCGGCGATGAGGGCGTAGCTGACTTTACCTTGACGCGGGGCGGGGGATTGGTTTCGCATGATTGAACTCCTTCCCGACCGGACGCCGGGGTGGGAAGGAGCCTCGCACCTGGCGTGCCAATCAGCCGGTCACTTGGCCTCCAGGTCGATCTGCACGGCGTTCAGCACCTCGTTCGTGGCGTCGTCCTGGATGAACGCCACCACCTTCAGGTTCTTCAGCGCCAGCGGGCGGTCCGCGCGGGGGAACTCGCCCTGCTCTTTGGCGAACTCGTCGAGCGACTTGACCAACTCCTTGCGGATGTCGTCGGCGTTCACCACCACCGCCTGCTCCTGCTCCTTCTTGGTGAGGGCGAACCCCTTCAGGCCGCCGGGCATGGCCCGCACGACGTGGTGGTGGAACCGCATGCCGTTCCCGCCGGCATACCGCACCGTCTCTTCCGTCACGGCGAACCGCAGGGTGATCTTCTCGCCCGGCTTCTCCAGGTCGGTCACTTTGGCCGTCACTTTAATGCCCTTGTCGTCCTTCGCCGCACTCAGGGCGAGCTTGGCCACGGCCGGCTTCTCCAACTCGGCGTTGATCGCCTCC
>JANNVG010000819.1:0-10043 GCA_031414395.1 Fimbriiglobus sp. | reverse complement strand
CGGCACCCTCCCGCCGGTGCCCCCCGTGCCCCCGGCGGCAGTGCTACCGGAAGTGTGGGTGTCGGGTTCCCTCGACGGCGAGGAGCGCGCCGACGGCCTGCGCCCCGTGGTGTTCCAACTCACCCGCACCAACCCGAACAGTCCGTACACCGCGCCCGCACTGGGCGTGTCGTTCAGCCTGAGCGGAACGGCCACGCCGGGAACCGACTACGCGGCGGCGTTCGGCGCCACCTTCGCCCCAGGGGCACTGACGACGACGGTGGTGCTGGGCATATCGACGGACGAACTGAACGAAGGGGCGGAATCGACCGTTCTCACCGTCCTCCCGAGCAGTGCATACACCATCACGAGCGGCATGGAGACCGATTGGGCGAACATCTATGACCTCGGCACCATGCAGACGGTGTGGGTGACCGCTGCCCAAGACGCGGCCGAGTTGGGCGAGCGAGCGGGTTGGTTCACCGTTCACCGCAGCAGTGGGGCGGGATCACTGACGGTGAACTACGCCAACCCGACCGGGTCGGCTGTGTCCGAGGACGACTACACCGACCCGTCGTCCGCGGGTGGGTTCGTCACCTTCCTCGACGGGCAGACGACGGCGTCGGTGCGCGTCTCCCCGGTGGCCGACCTGTTGGAGGAGGGGACGGAAACGGTCGTGTTGAGCCTGACGAGTGGCCGCGGGTACACCTTCGGATCGGCGTCGTCGGCCACCGTCCGCATCTTCGACGACTTCGTGCCGTCGGGCGGGAGCGGCGAGGTCGGGGTGTGGATGACGGTCGATGCGGACGCATACGAATACGAGGAGCGAGCCGGGTGGTTCACCGTCCATCGCAGCAACGGGGTCGGCCCGTTGGCGGTGAACTACGCCGCGCCCAGCGGGACGGCCACGCTCGGAACGGACTACACCGGGCCTTTCCCAAGCGGTGGTTCGGTGTCGTTCGCCGATGGCGAAACGGAGAAGCGGGTGTACGTCACCCCGATCAATGACGTAGTGGTGGAAGAAACGGAGACCGTGGACCTGACCCTCCTGCCTGGCAGCAGTTACACGGTCGGGATGACCGGCCTGGCGCGCGTCGTGATCTACGACGACAAGGACCTCTTGGCCACGATCTCCGGCGTGGTGTGGAACGACGACCTGACCCCAGACAACGTTCGCGGGCAGAGCGATTCGCTGATGGGCGGGGTGGCGGTGTCCCTGTTCGATTCCCAGGAGGTATTCCTGCAAGAGACCCTTACCAATTCTGCCGGCGAGTACACCTTCGACGAGTTGCCGGACGGCAGTTACAAGGTGCGGATCACCGCAATCGACTTCGAATCGGTCGTCAAGGACTACGGTGCCGACGACACCATCGACAGCGACGTGAACGCCGACGGGTGGGGCGATCCGATCTTCGTCACGGCACTTCTTCCGGGTCAACAGGACGGCGGGGTGAAGCAAAAGGTGGACCCGCTGCCAGCCGACCTCAAGATCCTGTCAGTCACCTGGGTGGAGATCAAAGACAAGGGCGCTCGACTGAACCCGAGCGACTACAACGGCTTTGGGTACGATCCAGAAGTCGGTGGGAACAATCCAAACGTCGGTGGCGGAGATGCCGTGTTTCCGGAACGACGGGTCATTCAGGCCAACGACAAGTCCAAAACTGTGTCGAAAGGCCCCGGAACTGCCGAAGAAATCGTCTCCATTCAACTGCACGTGCAACTGACGGATAAGGTGGGGAACGTGCCGGTGCGGGTCCGCCTCGTCGATGTCGATGACCCGTCGGCCAACAAGGTGAATGTAGGTGGGACAGGTGCAATGACCGACCCCAACGGTGTTGTTGACGGCACCGATGACACCATCATCGGGAATATGGAATGGGGTGACAACCGGCAGGTACTCGACCCGGGCGAGTCGACCGCGACGGTGAACACGGACGTGAAGGGGTTGGCCAAGTTCACGTTCAAACTCTCCCGCAAGCCCGGAGACAACTACCGCGCGGTCGCCACCATCGATACCATCGAAAATGTCAACCTGACCAAGTTCGCGGGGAAAACGAACGATGCTGAGGCCAAGGCGTATGTGGTGCCTGCAACGGGCACGAACGTCGGTGCTGCGGTTCCATTAGGCGATGGCAGGAACAAGGCCAAAACGGCCATGTCGAAACTACTCACCGTCTGGCGGTCGCTCTACATCGAACTGGACTCGATGGCCGAGAAAGACCGCTTCGGCAGAGACATACCACTGATGACGCCAGAGAAACTTACCACTGATGAAATTCGTGGTATCTACAAGAAGGCGTACATCCGCATCGACCAAGCTCGTCTGCTCTCCCACAGCAGTATCAACAGCAAGTCTGTGGTGAAGCTGCAGGACAACATCGAGCTGCGTACCACGAAGAAGAATGACGAGGTGATACCTGGAAGGCTGGTCGGACTTGGTGCCGACCCCGACCTCAACACCTGGGCTGGAGAGGGCAAGCGGGATACCGACTCGGGTGAAGACTTGTGGGTCGTCTGGGTGATTGCGGCTGCTCAACCCGGTAAAGCCGAACTCGGGCTGATGGGAGAGACCCCGTGGACGACGACGACTTCGAGCCAGGCCACGCAGAATCAACGCCCGATCTATCTCTTCAAGGATCGAATCATTCAAGTACACGACAAGAAGGCTCAAAAAGTAGGAGACAACTGGAATAAAGTCAAAGACGTTGATGTTGTCATGAATCGCGTCTTGGCGCACGAAATTCTTCATCGATTCGGTGGAGAGCACGAAACGATGGGCATCCTTGGCGATAAACAGGGTAATCCAGGCGAGAAATTACACTACAACCATTTCTCGACGAGCCTGTTTGACATGAACCTCGTGGAATTGAAACTCGCTCGTGATTCCGCCAAGGGGGTTTCATGAGACTCTGGATCGCATTCTTGCCTCTCTTGTGCCTCGCGTCGGCGGTCTGGGCTGCTCCGGTGCCGAAGGCAAAGCCGGCCGAGGTGGAACTGCGGCCCCTCGCCACCGACCTGTTCGTGGGCGAGCAATTCGAGGCGTTCGTTCGCTTCACCAACCGGGGCGAAGACGAAGTGTTCCTGTTCCGCGATTGGCAGTTGCAGCAGGGTTATGGCAACGTGACTCTTGAGGTCAAAGGGCCGAAGGACAAGGAGTTTCGTTGCCCGTACACCGTGCTCTACCCGAGTAGCAGTTCGGACGGCACACGCCCTCCGCTCAAAAAGGGTGTGAAGGCTGGCGGAACCCGCTGTGATTTCGTGGTCCTGCCGGTTGGGACGGGAGACAGCACCAAAGAGTTGTTCCCCGTGCTGGACACGGCAGGTGAATGGCAGGTGCGGGCGAAGGTGGTGTTCCACGACAAAGCGGTGAAGGTGTCGTCACCCGTGGTCGTCAAGGTGGCCGAGCGAACAGTCGCGGACGCCAAGCGGCACGCCGAGACGTTGGCTGCACTCCGACGGCCGAAGGAAAAAGTGGACAGCTTCGGTGCCGAGTTCCAGGCCCGGATGAAATTGGTGGACGACCTCGGTGCGTGTTACGAGGCCGATTGCAGGCGGCGTGGGATGCTCGGTTTTCGGCTGAGTGTGGCCGGCACCGAGCAGAGCAAGGAGATGGTCGACGCGGTGATGAAGGACATCGACGCCTACCTGAAGACCGTTTCATCGCCCGTCCGCGACCGCCTGTGCTGGGCGCTCGCGTACACCGCATTAGATAGGGCGGCGACCGACCCGCAGGCCATCCAAATCGGCCGCAAGTACCTCGCGCTGGTGGTCTGCCTGCCCGACGATTGGGAAGTTATGGGCGAGGTGTTCGACGAGGTCGAACGCAAGCTGACGGCCAAAGCCGCCGACGCGAAGCCCGACAAGAAGTAGCCCAACGAACGCGGCCGGGGGAGCACCCCGGCCGCTCGCGTCGCGCGTCGCTCGTCGATCGCCACCTACCGTCGCCCGCCGGGGGGCGGGCTGGGCGGCTGCGATTGCGATTGCCCCACCCGCCCTTGCATCACGTCCGTCGCCCGCCGCTGGAACTTGCTCAACTGCTCCCGCAGCGTGGCGTCGCCTCGCTGCATCAGCTCCAACTCGTGCTGGATCTCCGCGCTCAGCCGCTTCAGCTCCACCTCCTGCCGGGCCATCGTCGCCCGCTCCTTCGCCATCCCCACTTCCATCTGCCGCATCTGCTGTTCGAGCGACTCCTCGTCCTCCCGCAGCTGCTTGCGGTCGTCGTCCAGGTCTCGCTTCGCCTTGTTCAGCTTGGCCCCCTCCCGCTCCAGGTCGTCCTCCCACTCCTCCAGCTCGCTGCGGGTCTTGGGCACCGGCGGGGCGGCGGTGAGCGCGCCCGTGGCCAGTTGCTCCTCGATGCTCTGGAGCTGCGACGTGACCTCGTCCACCTGCCGCTGCTTGGCGGACAGTTGCCCCTGGGCGTCGGCCTCGCGGGCCGCCGCTTTTTGCTCGTTGTCGCTCGCCTCTTGTAGCAGTTGCTTCATCTCGTCGAGCAGCTTCCGCAGCTCGCGGTTCTCCTGCCTCACCCGCTTGTAGTCGTCCACCGTCTTGCCGGCGGGCAGGGTGGGCGCCGGCTCCGGGGCGGGCGTGGCGGCACCGGGCAGCGGCCCCGGCATCGGCCCGATCATGCTGCCGCCCGCCACCGGCCCGGCGGCCGGGTCGAGGGGCATGAAGCGGGCGCTGCTCCGCAGGGTCACTTCGGGGATGGGGTTGGCGTCCGTCCGCGTCGGGGCGACGGAGGCGGCGGCGACCGGCCCGTTCAGCCCGGGCATGAGCAGGCGGGAGCGGTTGGTCATCGGCGGGAGCGACTGTTCGGCGGATTCGGGGCCGGACAGGGGCGGGGGGGTGGACGCCAGCAGTCGCCGCCGCAGCTCCGCCGCGGAGATCGACTGCGTCGGGTCGGCGAGCGCGTCACGGTCGTTCATGGCCAACTCGGCTCCAGCGCCCGGCGGGAAGGGCGTTCGGCCGCGGGGCGGGTTGCGGCCCGCCGAAAGTTAGAACCGCAGGGGGGCCAGTCAAGTTAAAATCCTCCCGTCCGGCCGTAGCGGTTGGTGGTGCGGCGCCGGGTGCGCCCGCGCCCGCCGCCCGTCGCCCGCACATTCCCGCCAACGCCCCCCGGCGGCGGGTGTTCAGCCGGGTAGAGTGAATCGCAACGGGGTTGTGGCGGGCGCGGTCCGCACCGCCGGTCGCCGCAAACCCAACCGCCGACGCGGGTTCTCGCCCAGTCCGTCTCCCGTTGACCCGGCGATTCTGGTACACTCCGTCTTAACCCGTCCTGATCCGTCGGCCGCCCGCCGACCGGACTCATTCCTGTAGTAAGGAGCGCCCGGTATGACGGTCTTGAAACGTCTCCGGTGGGCCACCGCGGCTGTCACAGCCGTCGTGGCTGTCGTCGCCGTCGGGTCTGCCGTGTTCGGCGACATCTCGGCCAACAAGCCCGTGACCCCCGCCAAGCCCCTCGCCCCGCCCAAACTGGTGGACGAGTCGGCCAAAACGGTGTTCACCGACAAGCCCGTCCTCGCCTACCAGCAGGCCGACGGCAGCACCGCCTTCGCCTGGCAACTGAAGCCCGACCTGCCCACCGCCGCCCGCCCGAAGGACGTGGTGGTGATGATCGACACGTCGGCCAGTCAGGCCGGCGACCCCCTGCAGCGGGCCGCGCAGATCGTGCAGTCCCTCGCCGCCCAACTGTCGCCGAACGACCGGGTGGACGTCTGGACGCTCAACCTGAACCACAAGGACCACACGCGCTCCCTCACCGGCGGGTTCAAGCCGGCCGACGACAAGGCGGTGAAGAAAGCCGCCGAGGCACTGGTCACCGAGGAGTACGCGGCGGGCGCGGTGGACATGAAGGCGGGCGTCGAGACGATGCTCGGCGCGTTCGACCAGAAGGCCGGCCGCCAGCAGATCCTGCTGTACATCGGCGACGGCGAGTCGGCCGCCGGCACCCAACTGACCGAGGGCGTGCGGGTGGCCCTCGGCCGGCGGATGGCCGAGAAGGGCGTGCAGTTCTTCTCCGTCCCCATCGGCCTGACCATCGCCGCCAACACCCTGCACGGGTTCGGCATGCTCACCGGCGGCACGGTGGTGCGGGTGAAGGAAGACGTGGGCACCCCGGCCGGGCGGGCCGAGTTCGTCAAGCGGCTGACCGACGCCTTCGACGTGCCCGTGCTGGCCGTCGAGAAAGTGACCCTCGCCCCGGCCGGCACCGACCTGCTGCCCGCCCAACTGCCCCCGCTGCGGGCCGACCGCCCGACGCTGGTGATGGGCAAGGTGAAGGCCGGCACCGACAAGCTGAGCGTGACCATCTCCGGCCGCGTGGCCGGCGAGCCGAAGACGGTCACCCAGTCGGACGCCCTGCCGGCGTCCAAACCCGACCACTACTTCCTCGCCGCCATGCTGACGCAGTGGCAGGCGGGTGACGCCAAGAACGCCCCGGTGGTGCTGCCGGCCGACCGCACCCTGGCCATGGCCAGCGAGCAGTTCCGCCTGTACCGCGACGAGTTCGTGGAACTGGCCCTGCAGGCCATCACCGCCGACAAGCTGGACCACGCCCAGAAGCTGTTCCAGGCCGCGCTGAAGGTGGACCCCGAGTTCCCCGAGGCGAAGGCCGGCGACAAGGCCGTCGGCCGCATCCGCGCCGGCGAGATCACCAAGAAGCAGTTCAACGCGAAGATCAACGCGCAGGGGCCGGCCGACCCGGTGAAGCTGCCCGAGCCGGCGCCGGTCGCCGACGGCGACGCCGCCGCCCGCGCGATGGCCGCCCGCAACGCGGCCGACGCCGAAGCCCGCGCGCTCGTCGACGAGACCCTCCGCCGCGTCCGCGGGTTCCGCGAGACCGACCCGGACGGCGCCTACGACGACCTGAAGCGGCAGCGGGAGGCGGTCAAGAGTAACGACCGGCTGAGCGACCCCGTCCGCACCCGGCTGGTGGGCGACCTGGACTCGCTCATGCGGGACGTGTCCACGCGGGCGGTCGAGATCAAGCGGCGGAACGAGGCCGTGCGGGAGCGGGTCAGCCGCGCCCGCGCCCTGCTGAACGAGTACGACCTGCAGATGGCCGAAGAGGACCGCACGAAGGCCCGCATCGACCGCTTCCGCTTCCTCATGAACCAGGCGCGGTTCGAGCTGGCCTACCGCGAGGCGCAGGTGATGGAGCAGGAGCGGGTGAGCCGCGGGCTGTCCGTGCCGCCGGAGGTGTACACCACCTACCGCGTCGGCCAGTCGGCCACCCAACTGCGGGAGCAGCGGGAACTCAAGCGGCTCCGCGAAGACCGCTTCCTCATCACCATGCTGCAAGTGGAGAAGTCGTTCATCCCGTACCCGGACGAGCCGCCGGTGCACTTCCCGCCGGCGACCGTGTGGCGTGAACTGCGGGAGCGCCGCGCCCCCTACGAGTTCAAGAACCAGGGGTTCGGCACGAACACGCCGAAGAGCCTGCTGGAGCTGCGGTCGGTCGTCGAAGGCACGCACGACATCCCGGGCGTGCCCAAGCGGGTGACGCTGGACAACCCGGTGAACGGCCTCGAACTCCCGATGGTGTTCGAGGAGCTGGAGCGGAAGTTCCAGAAGCGGATCAAGTTCCAGATCCGCGACGAGATGTTCCGCGCCCTGGCCGTGCCGGAACTGGAAGACATCCGCAAGTACAAGTTCAAGCGGGAGCAGAACCTGAGCGGGCTGACCCTCGGCTCGTTCCTGGACATCCTGCTGAGCGAGGTGAAGGGGTCGTACATCGTCCGCCCCGAGTACATCGAGATCACCACCGCCGAGCAGCGGCTGTACCAGAAGGTGACCCGCGCGTTCGAGATCGGCGACCTGGCCCTGGCCGTGCCGAACTCGATCAACCAGCAGTCCCTCCAGCAGAACCTGGCCGTGTTCGGCCAGCAGTTGAGCAACATCGGTCAGGGCCTCGGGCAGGCGCAGCAGTTCGGGCAACTGGGTCAAGGCGGGTTCGGCGGCGGCGGCGGCTTCGGCGGTGGCCAACTCGGTGGTCAAGCCGGTGGTCAACCCGGTGGCGGTGCCCTCGGGGTCGCCGGCCAACAGAACCTGGGCAACCTCGGGCAAGTCGGGTGCCAGTCCAACCTCGGGGTGGGCGGCGGCATCCTGGGCATCACCGGCGGCCAGCTCGGCCAGTTCGGCAACCTGGGCGGTCAGTTCGGCGTGCAGGGGAACAACCAGTCGCAGATCCTCATCCAGGTGATCAAGGATATGGTCGCCCCCGGCGAGTGGGGCAGCACTAACGCCGGCACCGGGTGCGACCCGAACGCCGACCCGGACGCCCTGCCGGAAGTGCCCATCGTCAAGTACCCGAACTCCCTCGGCTACTACCCGGTGTCGAACGCCCTGATCGTGCGGGCGACCAGTCGGTTTCACCCGACGCAGACGTTCAAGTTCCAGCCGGGCGACGTGGGCGCGATGGCGGCGGGGCCGGGCGGCGGGCGGCAGTTCGCCGCCGCCGACCCGAACGTGATGGACAAAATGGCCGGCATGAACCTGCCGGCGAACGACGGCCGGGCCATCGTGAAGGCGACCGGCAACGACCCGAAGAAGGTGTGGAACCAGGTGTTCAAGCCGGGCGTGGTGACCGAACCCGGACTGGTCATCACCGCCGTCGACTTCCTGTTCCAGTACAAGGAGTACCAGCAGGCGGCCGAGTCGCTGAAGGCCAACCTGCGGCGGGGCCACGCGACCGGCGCCTGGGCCTACGAGGCGCTGGCCATCGCCCTGGCCGCGAGCAAGGCGAACTCGGGCGAGGTGGAGCGGGCCGCCCTGTCCGCCATCGACCTGGACCCGCAAGACCCGAAGGCGTACCTGCGGGCGGCGAAGGCCGAGCACGACCTGGGCAAGAGCGACGCGGCCATCGACCTGTGCAAGCGGGCGGCGGCCATCGAGCCGAACCTGCCGGCCGTGTACGCCAACGCCCTGGTGTACGCCGACGCCGCGACCGCCGGCGACGTGAAGTCGGACGTGGTGAGCTGGGCGACCAAGAACCTGCTCCGCCGCGACTGGCCGAACGACGGGGTGGACCACGTGAAGACGGCGAAGGAGTCGGTCGAGCGGATCGCCAAGAAGCTGATGTCCGCCGACCGCAAGGCGGACGCCGACGCCGTGCTGGCGACCGTGGCCGAGGAGAAGAACCGCGACCTGATGATCGAGCTGCGGTGGCAGGGCCAGGCCGACCTGGACATGGCCGTGACCGAGCCGAGCGGGAGCGACTGCACGGCCATGCAGAAGCGGACCTCCGGCGGCGGGGTGCTGCGGTCGGACGTGCTCGAGCAGCAGGACGAGAACCGCTCGGAGGTGTACACCGCTTCGACCGCGTTCAACGGCAAGTACAAGGTGAACGTGTCCGCCGCCCTGGGTCGGGCCATCGGCAACAAGGCCAGCCTGAAGGTGACCAAGTACGCCGGCACCGACAAGGAAGAGGTGGAGGTGTACACGGTCGATCTGGCCAAGCCGACGCCGGTGGAGATCACCCTCGACGGCGGCACGCGGACGCAACTGGCGACGGTCATGCCGGACGACGTGAGCACCCTGCGGCAGATCAGCACGCAGCAGTCCCAGGTGGGGGCGGCGACGGGCCTGTCGGCCGGGTTCGGGGCGGCCGACCCGGCCACGCTGAACGCCACCAACACGCCCTCGTCGGCGAAGAACTCGGCCCCGCTGGTGGGGGTGCAGAGCGAGCAGCGGCTGGCGGGCGTGACCCCCTCCCTGCCGGGCGTGCGGCTGATCAGCCGGGTGACGGCCGGCAGCGGCGTGTCCGAACACTTCGCCCAGCCGGTGTTCACCGGCAAGGCGACGGACATCCCGCTGCCGAAGGTGCCCCTGCTGCCCGGTGCCGGCGACTGACGTGACTGTGGCCGGGGTCCGTGACCCCGGTTCCGACCGGCCTCACAGAGGCCGGCGACAGGAGACGCAACGAGAACGCCCCGGTGGGGGAGGTCGCAAGGCCTCCCCCACCGGGGCGTTCTCGTTGGTAGTTCTGGTAGGGCGGGTCGAGCGGCCGGGGATCGCGGCGACGGTGATGTTGCCCCGATGACTTCCACCCCACCGACCGCCGGCCGCGA
>JANNVG010000818.1:0-6390 GCA_031414395.1 Fimbriiglobus sp. | reverse complement strand
CGGGAAGGGGGGAGTAGGTGGAACGAACTCCCCCCTTCCCGCCCAGGGAGGGGGGGCCGGGGGGGGTAGGTTTGAGTCCGGTCCGAAGACCATCCTCGTCTTCTCCCCGCACCCGGACGACGACGTGATTTCGATGGGCGGCACCATCATCCGGCTGGTGGAGCAGGGGCACAAGGTGTACGTGGCGTACATGACGAGCGGCAACATCGCCGTGTTCGACCACGACGCCCGCCGGTTCGTGGACTTCGTGGACGAGTTCCTCGGCGGGTTCGGCGACAGCTCCGAGAAGAGCATCGCCGGCACCATCAAGGAGCGGGTGAACCAGTACCTCGACGCCAAGAAGCCGGGCCAGCCCGACACCCCCGAAATCCTGGCCGTGAAGGGGATGATCCGGGCGACCGAGGCCCGCGCCGCGGCGCTGGCGTGCGGCATCCCGGCCGAGCAACTGGAGTTCATGGACCTGCGGTTCTACCGCACCGGCACGGTCCACAAGAAGCCGGTCCAGCCGGAAGACATCGCCGACATCGTCGCCCTGTTCGAGCGGTTGAAGCCGGCGCAAATCTACGTGGCGGGCGAACTGAGTGACCCGCACGGCACGCACCGCACGTGTGCGGAAGCGATCTACGAGGCCGTGCGGCGGGTGCGGGCGAAGGAGCAGCAGTTCGACGTGTGGCTGTACAAGGGGGCGTGGGAGGAGTGGGAGCCGCACGAGATCGAGATGGCCGTGCCGCTCAGTCCGGACGTGCTCACCCGCAAGAAGGAGGCGATCTTCCGGCACCAGAGCCAGAAGGACCGGGCCATGTACCCCGGCGGCACCGACCGCCGCAAGTTCTGGCAGCGGGCGGAGGACCGCAACCTGGGCACGGCCGACACCTACGACGCGCTGGGGTTGCCGGAGTACTACGCGCTGGAGGCGTTCGTGAAGTGGGAGGAGTAGGTCTTGGCATCGCCCAGCATTACCGCCGGAGTCATTCCGGCGTGGCCGACGGTCAAACACCTCACGCTCTACCACGGGTGTCTTCATAGCTCGACCGCAGGCATCCGGGCGGGTGTCGACTTGCGTTACGGGGCAGACGCAGTGGACTTTGGCAAAGGGTTCTACACCAGCACCAACTTGAGTCAGGTGTCGGAGTGGGCGGCCAGAGTTCACCTGCGAAGGTATCGCCGCCGTGACTACCCGAACGGCAACTCCGCCGACCCGCCGGCGGTGGTGAAGTTCGTCGTCCCGCTGGCGGAGTTGGCCGACCTGAACGCGCTCGTGTTCGTCCGCGGTGACGCCTCCAACGCGAGTTTCTGGGGGTTCGTTCACCACAAGCCGGGCAGGAAACTCGCACGCCCACCCGCTTCGGGTTCCGCCCGAGGATCGGTATGATATGGTTGTCGGTCCGGTGGCCTCGTGGCCCCCGAAGCCACGCCGCCCGCTGTTCGCCCTCGGGTTCTGGGACGGGGTCAACTGGCAGGCTTACGACCAGTTCAGCTTCCACACGCTCGCAGCTGTGGCCGTGCTCAACAAACTGAACCGCAAGGACCCGGTCGAGTTTGAGATCACCACCCTCACCACGTAGGCGGAGGTCGGATCATGCCTGGACAACCCCCGCAAGCCTATCTCGATGAGTATTGGGCCGACGTGGCTGAGGAGTTGGAACGCACTCATCACGCCCCACCTGCCGACATCCCGGCTGCAATCGCCGAGTTCCGCCAGCACATGGCTCCGGCCGGCCAGACGATCTACAACGACGACCCGGCGGAGATCGCCGCCACGATGGTCGGTCACGGGTATTTCGACTCTGTGCCGGCAGTGGGGCTGAGTTTGCAGGTGGTGTTCAAACTCACCGACCCGGACAAAGTGCTGGCCGACCCGATGGCGGCGGCGAGGTCCGCCGCCGGTCTGATCCAAGCCCTCGACCGGATGGAGTGTGCTCTCGGCGGGGAGGGGTTGAAACTGGACGATGCCGAGTCGCTGCCGGGGCACGTGATGCTGTCACTCAAGCCGGTGCAGGCGCTCGGGGCGGCGGAGCGGTTGAGGACACTGTCGGCGGAGGTGGACGCGGCATCGCGGAAGGCGGCGAACGCGGACGCGAAGCTGATGGCCGAGGTGCGAAAGCGAACCGGCGCTGGGGAAGAGGTGTTCGTGACTCCGCTCTACAAAGCCGCGTGAGGCTGAACCAATGGCCGACGAAGCGACACTACCGACCCAAGATGAGATCGCACAACTTCCCCGCTGGGCACGGGTGGCGTTCGCGGCCCGGTGTGCGCGGCGGGTGCTGCCAACATTTCGATCTCACTGGCCGCGAGCAATAGTGAAGTTGAGACAGTTGCGGCGAGCAGTTGAAGTGGTTGAATCGACCGCAACTAACGGGAGCCGTGATCTCCAAAGTTTACATGAGTCGGCGGCCACGGCTGAGAGGGTGAACGAGTTGGTCCACCACGAACTTCAAGGAATGGGTGGTGCGGATGATGTGGGAGCAGGCCCCATCGCAGCGCATGCCAGTCGATGCGTCATCAACGCGCTACAAACTGCCGCTGATGAAGCCGTCTCACCGGCCATTGTTTCCCTCACCGTTCATTCCGCTTGGGCGTGCCAGATTTCACTCGCTGCCCTCACAGGTGACTTCCGCCTCCTCGAACGACTCGCTCGATCACAACACTGGACCGATGCCACCCCCGTCCCGCCTTCAGTGTTCGACACCGCCGATGCCTTCGTCCTCGAAATGCGCACCACCGAGGGCACTGAACCGCACATCATCGGCGCTGCCGTCGTGAGGCTCTGGGAAGCGGCGAATGAGTACCACATGGCGCGCGGGGGTGGAGTGCTCACGTTCGACGAGTTCACGCAGATGATGCCGGCGCTCGTGCCGGTCGGCCCCAAGTCGGAGGGCTGACATGGACGACGATTCGCCCTCACCGGACGAGGAGCCAGAACTCCTCCCATACCCGTCGTGCTATGACCAGACCACGTTCACCGACGCGGTGTTCCTGCGTCTCATCCCGAAGGACGACCCGAACCCCGTTCTGCTCGGTGAACTCGCGGCCCTCTTCACCGAAGCTGCCGAACAAGCTGGTAACATCCCGCCGCAAGAACCGCTTGAGCCGGTGCCCGACGATCAGGGCGTTCAACTTCGGGCAGTCCTCGACCAGACGAGAGAGTTGGTGCGCGAGATGGCGGCGAAGGCCGAACCGCGGGCGGCGGAGTTGAAGAAGCGGATCGAAGAGCGTGGCCCGGACGCCAACGCCGACGAGGTCGCGGAAGCCCGCCGAAAACTCATTCAAGTCGTTCTCGAACTGAAGCAGCAGTTCGGCATCGTCGTCTCGGCTCGCACCGACGACGGGCCGTGATCCCACCCGGCAAAGTCCCCCCAGCCCGCCAACAGCACGCTTCCAATCCTGAGAGGCGGATGAGACTTGCGGCGGGGGGCGCCGACGCGGCGGCGGAACGTGGTGAAACCTCCGGAACAGGCACCGACACACCCACGACGGCGAGCGAAACGGTCGCCCCCCGTCGTGGTGGTTCGGGTTGGGTCAACACGGAAACGACCGACGGGCGGAATGTCCCCGACTGGTGGCACAGGCATTCCTGCCTGTGTGGGTGCGGCCACACAGGCATTCCTGCCTGTGCCGGCCGTTCCGATGGCGGGTCACTCGACCAGCCCGGCCAGTTCCGCCCGCAGCCGCTTGAGCACGCGGCTCTTGGCCAGCAGCACGCTGTTCAGGCTCAGGCCGAGTTCGGCGGCCACGTCCGCCGCCTTGCGGCCGTCGAACACCTGGAGGCGGAACGCCTGCCAGGTGGACGGGGCGAAGTCGCCTTCAACCGCCTTCAGCGCGCGGGCGGCGAAGAACTGGTCGTGCTCGCGGTCCCAGCGGGTGGCCAGTTCGCTGTGGTCGTCGGCCAGTTGGTCGGGGTCGAGGGCCGGGTGCTGGTGGCGATCCCGGAAGAACTTCCGCGCGTGGTTGGCCAGGATGCCCCGCACCCACGCGCGGAACGCCCCCGGCCCGCGGTGTTCGAACTCCTTCACCCGCCGCACCACCACCAGCACCTCTTGAACCAGGTCGTCGCGGTCGGACGCCGGCACGCCGAGCCGGGCCAGCCACTCGCCGACCAGCGGGGCGTACACGTCCACCAGCCGCCGCCAGTCCGTTCCGGACGGGGCGGTGGTGATGCGGTCCAGCCACGTCAGGGAGGTTTCCATTCACCCCTCACTTCGCCTTGGGGTCGACGAACTCATCCGGCAGTCGCCACATCCGTAGCGTATTGTCCTGGCTGACCGACAGGACGTGCTTGCCGTCCGGGGTGAACGCCACCTGCCGCGCTTCGGCGTCATGCCCGGTGAGGGTGAGTACCTCTTTGCCAGCGGCGTCCCACACCCGCACCGCGTTGTCCTTGCAGACGGTGGCGAGGAGCTTGCCGCCCGGCGAGTACGCCACCCCGTACACTTTGTCGGGGTGCGTCAGGCGGGCCACCGCCTTGCCGGTGGTCGGGTCGCCGATCCGCACCAGCCCGTCGGAGCAGGCGGACGCCACCCGCTTGCCGTCCGGCGACCACGCCAGGTCGTACACCTTGGCGTAGGTCGGCTCGGCCGTCTGGCCGACCGTGTGCGGGTCCAGTTGGCCGACCCGCTTCCCGGTCTTCACGTCCCACAGGCCGACCCGGTACTGCTCCTTCCCGTTGTAGCTCTCGACGGCGGCCAGAGTGTCACCGTTCGGGGAGACGGCCACCGCCCGCACCCGCACCGCGTTCACCGGGTCGAACCGCTCCACCTCCTTCCCGGTGCCCAGGTCCCACAGCCGCGGCCTGTCCCAGCCCACCACTGCCTGTTTGCCGTCGCCGGTGAACGCCACCGCCCAGAACACCTCCCCCGACCCGACGGTGCCGAACCGCCCGGTCTCCACCCCCCGGCCCACGTCCCAGGTGCGGGCGGTGCCGTCGGCCGACCCGCTGAGCAGGGCGGTGCCGTCGGGCGAGAACCGGACGGCGTACACGCTGTTGTCCTTGCTCTCCCGCCCCCCGCCGTGCCCGCGGAACTGCCGCACCTCCTCGCCGGTGCCCAGGTCCCACAGCCGCACCGCCGTGTCGTCGCCCCTCAGCCACCCCGCGGCGGACGCCGCGTACTTGCCGTCCGGCGACACCGCCAGTGCCAGCACCCCGTCCGTGTGCCCGCGGAACACGAACACCTCGCCCGGCTTGAGCGGCAGTTTCCCCGACCCCGAAGCCCGCACAGCGTATCTCACCCACACGCCCGTGTACCGCACCCGGTCGCCGGTGCCCTCGGACGTCACCGCCAGTGGGCGGCGGCCGAGCTTCCTCTGCTCGCCCACCGCCGCCTCGTACTCGCCCGCCGTCAGCCCGGTCTTGAACTCCCAGCCGGCGGCCGTCGGGTTGGCCACGAACGTGACGGCGTACCGCCGCGCCTTGCCGGTGCCGACTGCGTTCAGCACCTCCGGCCGCCACCCCCGCTTGCCGGCGGCGGCCACCTTGGCGACCAACTCGTCGGCGGTCAACTCAGGGTGCAACTCCCAGTCCAACCCCTCGTCCGGGGCGAGCAGGGTGACGAACAACGCCCCGCCGTACCGGTCGACGGAGATCGGGCGGAGGCGGTCCTTCTTCTTCCACTCATCCACCCGTAGCGGCAGGTCCGCCCGCTTCACCGTCAAACTGGCGAACGTCCGGTCGTCCTTCACCCACACGTGGTGCCGCCGCGTCTGCCCGCCCTGGGAGTACAGGCAGGCCACCCGCAGGTTCCATTTGGCTTTCGTCATCGCGTTCCAATCGTCCAAGTTCGGCCGGCCGGGGGCGTCGAGTTCGTAGCTCACGCTCACCCCGGGGCGGGTGTCGTCGGCGACGGCGTCGAACAGCGGCGGGTCGGCCCCGCCGCGGGCGGTCACGGTCACCGGCCGGAACCAGGCGGGCAGGTTGTCCACCCACCGCTTCAGCCCGTCCAGGTCGGCCCCGTGAACCTCGCGGAAGTCGGACACCGCATCGAAGCCGAGCTGCCGCAGGGGCGGGTTCCCTAGGGGAGGGGACACCGGCCGCGGGTCCGCCTTGGGCGGCGCCCGCGTGATGCTCAACGCCACGTCCCCGTTGCGGCGGATCACCAGCGGTTCCTTGCCGGGCAGGTCGATAGTCAGGTCGCTGCCGTCGGGCTTCAGTCGCCACTTCTTCGTGTCCAGCTCCCACGCCTGCTTCGTCTTCGCGTCCACGATGCGGACCAGCTCGCCGTTCCGCCTCATCGTCACCTCCATGTCCGGGTCGGCCGCGGCGATGGAGATGACTTCGTTGTCTCGCTGAATCGTGTACACCACCCCGGCGGCGGCGGCGAGCGTGACGAACGCGAACAGCAGCCCGGCCGCGAGGGCCCAGCGGGGGAATCGTGGTGGGCTAGCCCCCCCCGGGGG
>JANNVG010000817.1:0-2135 GCA_031414395.1 Fimbriiglobus sp. | reverse complement strand
GACCCCGCCGACCTGTCGCCGGGGTCTGTGACCCCCGGACCGGCCTCACAGAGGCCGGCGACAGCAAGACGCACCGATCCGCCACCCCCGCAGGATTGCCACGATGACCAGCGTCGCCTTCCACACCGGATCCGAGCCGATCCCCGGCTACCGCCTGCTCGACCGCATCGGCAGCGGCGGGTTCGGCGAGGTGTGGCGGTGCGAGGCGCCGGGCGGCATCCAGAAGGCCGTCAAGGTGATCTACGGCGACCTGCGGCACAAGGAGACCGACTCGTACCGCTTCGCCGAGCAGGAGTTGAAGTCGCTCAAGCGGGTGAAGCAGGTGCGGCACCCGTACCTGGTGGCCCTCGACCGCTTCGACATCGTCGAAGGGCGGCTGGTGATCGTCATGGAGTTGGCCGACTGCAACCTGTGGGACCGCTTCCGCCAGTGCCGCGAGGCCGGGCAGGTGGGCATCCCGCGGGCCGAGCTGTTGCAGTACATGTCCGAGTCGGCCGAAGTGCTCGACCTGATGAACGACAAGTACCAGTTGCAGCACCTGGACATCAAGCCGCAGAACCTGTTCCTCCTGTACAACCACGTGAAGGTGGCCGACTTCGGGCAGGTGAAAGACCTGGAGAAGCACATCGCCCAGGTGACCGGCGGCATCACCCCGGTGTACGCCGCGCCCGAGACGTTCGACGGGTTCGTGTCCCGCTACTGCGACCAGTACAGCCTGGCCTGCGTGTACCAGGAGTTGCTCACCGGCGTGCGGCCGTTCGACGGCACCAGCATGAACCAGTTGCTCATGCAGCACCTGTCGCACCAACCGAACCTCGACCCCAGCCCGCCGGCCGACCGCCCGGCCCTCGCCCGCGCGCTCTCCAAGAAGCCGGACGACCGCTTCCCGAGCGTGGGCGAGCTGGTGGCCGCCCTCCGCTCCGGCAGTGCCGTGCGGTCGGTCGCCAGCCTCGCCGGCATGGTGGCCGTCGGCAGTGCGACGGAGTCCGAAGCGTACTCGTTCGCCGACTCGCTGCCCCCGCCGGGGCTGTCGTCCGGCGTGTCCACCGGGCTGTTCGCGCCCGAAGCCACCCCGTACCCGCGGGCCGTGCCCATCCCCGCCACCCCGCCCGAGCGGGCCGCCCTGCCGGACCGCACCGGCCCCGGCGAACTCCGCCCGGCGGTGGTCATCGGCGTCGGGTACGCCGGCCGGCGGGCGGTCCAGCGGTTCACCCGCCTGCTGGCCGAGGAGGGCGGGTCGGCCCGCCGCCTGCCGCACGTCCGCACCCTGTACATCGACACCCACCCGGACGCGGTGAACGCCGCCGCCACCCCGACCGAGCCGGCCCTCGCCCCCATCCCGCCCGACCGCACCCTGCACACCCCGCTCAACCGGGCGGCCCACTACCTCCGCCCGCGGAACAACGGGCGGGCGCTCATCGAGGGGTGGCTGGAAGGGACGGTGCTGTACCGCATGCCCCGCGTGCCCGCCACCGCCGGCCTGCGGGCGCTCGGGCGGCTCGCCCTGTGCGACCACCAGCGGGCCATCGCCCAGCGGATTCAGGCCGAACTCGACCTGGTGCTCGACCCCGGCCATCTGAGCGAGGGGACCGCCGCGTGCGGCCGACAACTCCGCACCAACCGCCCGCGGGTGTACCTCGTGGCCGGGCTGGGCGGGGGCACCGGCGGCGGCATGTTGTTCGACCTGGCCTACCTGGTCCGCCAGCAACTCCGCCGCATCGGGTACACCCCGGACGTGGTGGGCGTGCTGCTCGTCCCCCCGGCGGGCGGCAACGTGTCACAGTTGGCGCGGGCGAACACCTACGCCGCGCTCACCGAACTGCACCACTTCAGCCGCCCCGAGACGGCGTTCGTGGCGGCCACCGACGACGGCGGGCTGATCCGCGACAACGACCCGCCGTTCACCCGCACCGTGCTGCTGAACGGGTACGAGTACGCCAGCGAGACGGCGTCCGTCACCCAAACCCAACTGCCCCGCCGCACCACCAAGCCGGGGTCGAGCACGGCCAAGTTGCGAGAGGTGAGCCGAACCCCGGTGGAGCCGACCACCACCGACCCGGCCGCCGCCGCCGCCGACTACCTGCGGCTCGACCTGTTCACCCCCGTCGGCCGCACGGCCGACGACGCCCGCGGCG
>JANNVG010000816.1:0-5350 GCA_031414395.1 Fimbriiglobus sp. | reverse complement strand
TGTGTGTTCTGCTCGCTCCGCGAGCGGGTATTGACTGACCGCTCGCGGAGCGAGCAGAGCACTTTCAGAACCGGCGGACGCACGTCGCGCCGCCCGCCGGGGTACAAGAAGCGCCACCTACTTCACCCGCTCGATCTTGTCGCCGAACTGCTCCTGCTGCTCCGCCATCAGCTTCTGCATCGCGGTCAACTTGTCGGCGTGGTCCTTCACGTCGGCCAGGTTCGTCAACTCGTCCGGGTCGGCCTTCAGGTCGAACAACTGAAACTTGCCGAGCTTCGGATACCACAGCAGCTTCCAGCGGTCGTCGCGCACCATGCGTTGCGTCCCCGTGTACACGGCGAACAGCGCGTCCCGCACCTTCTCCTTCTTGCCGTTCAGCACGGGCACCAGACTCGCGCCGTCGCACTCGGCCGGCACCTTCACCCCGCTCAGTTCGCACACCGTCGGGAACAGGTCGTGCAGGTAGACGAGCGCATCACTCTTCCCCTTCGGCACGCCCGGCCCGGCGATCACGAGCGGCGATTTGAAGTGCTCGTACAGGTTCTGCTTCCCCATCAGCCCGTGCCGCCCGCCGACCGCCAACCCCTGATCGCTGGTGAACACCACCACCGTGTCGTCGAGCTTCTTCGCCCCTTTCAGCGCGTCCAGAATCCGACTCAGGTGGTGGTCGAGGCTGGTGATGCAGGCGTAGTAGTCGGCGAGGTGCTGCCGCACCTCTTTTTCATCCCGCGGGTACTTCGCCAGCTTCTCGTCGCGGATGTCCCGCACGCCGATGTCGAGCGGGCTTTCGGTCATGAAGTTTTTCGGCAGCGTCAGCTTCGCCGGGTCGTACTTGGCGTGGTACTCCTTCTCGGCGGTGCGGGGGTCGTGCGGCATACTCGGGGCGTAGTACACGAAGAACGGCTTCTTGCCGTCGTCCGCCTTCAGCCAGTCGAGCACGGCGTCGGCGCACTTCTGGTTCGTCTCGGCCCCGCTGTGCGGGACGTGAACTACCTTCTCGAAGTGGTCGTGTGCCGGGCGGAACGAGTTGCCCGGCTTGCTCACGCACAGGGTGGCGAACCCGGCGTCGCGGAAGACTTTGCCGAGCGTCGGCTTGTCGTAGGTCTTGGCGGTGTACGCCGGGGTGCGGAAGGTGCTGCGGCCGGTGAGCAGCATGGTGCGACTCGGCACGCACACCGCGGGCGACTGCCCGCCCTGGCAATACGCGTTGGTGAACGTGAACCCGCGGCCGACGAGGGCGTCGAGCGTGGGTGTGCTGATGTCCTTGTTTCCCAGGGCGTGAATGGTGTCGAACGCCTGGTCGTCGGTGTACACGAACAGCACGTTCGGGGCGGCCGACGCGACGCCGGCGACGAGCAGCAGGGCGAGGAGTTGGCGCATGGGTAAGGCTCGGCAGGTTAGAACGAGGCGCTGTAGATGTTGCTCCGACTCGCTACGCAAGTCACCCAGGCCAGCGGGACGGATGCGAGCGGAATCCAAACCCACAAGTGGTACGGGCGAAGTGCCAATTTCACCATTCGGTTCGGCAACGCGACAGCCGCACCCGTTAACACGATTTGTACCAAAGGGAGCCATCGGAGGTATTCCGCCGCCGCGTCCCCTGCCGCCATCCTCGGGGGAAGTGGTGGTGCGGGTGTCCCCGGTGGCGAACCGATCGGTCGGCCGACCGGCCGGAACGTGCCAACCGACCCGTGCATCACCAGCCCGATGACCACCCCTTGAACCGGCACGATACAGAGCAACCAGACCCACCAGATCCACGCCGACCACATCCGGAATCTGTTCATGACTATCCCCGCAGTCGAGCTTTCACGTCCACCCAACTCGACCCGCGGCCTGGGTTGGCGTCGGCCGCGGCAATGCGGGCTTTCAGGATGTCGCGCTGCCAGTCGGTGAGCGGGATGTCGGCCGTCGTGTTCGGCAGGCTGTCCCAGATGGCCCCGAGCAGTGCGAGCCGCTGTTCGGAAGTCAACCCGTCCAACCCGAATTCGGCCAGTGTCGCGGTCATCGGTCGCCCTCGTGTGTTCAACTCAGCACGTCCTTCACCACCTCGCCGTGAACGTCCGTCAGGCGATAATCCCGCCCCTGGAAGCGGTACGTCAGTTTGGTGTGCTCGATGCCCATCAGGTGCAAAATCGTCGCTTGCAGGTCGTGCGGGGTCGTCACCTTCTCGCTGACGGCGAAGCCCAGGTCTTCCGTCTCGCCGTAGCTGACGCCCCGCTTCACCCCGGCCCCGGCCATCCACACACAGAAGCAGTCGGGGTAGTGGTCGCGGCCGAGCAGTTGACTGCCGGCGGTGCGGCCCTCGCGGAACGGCGTGCGGCCGAACTCGCCGCTCCACACCACCAGCGTGTCGTCGAACATGCCCAGCCGCTTCAAATCCGCGATCAGCGCGGAGATCGGCTGGCCGACGGTGCCGCACTTCTTGGTCAGGCCGTCGCGGATGTCCTCGGCCGGGCCGGTGCCGTGGAAGTCCCAGCCCCAGTCGAAGAGTTGCACGAACCGCACGCCCTTCTCGGCCAGCCGGCGGGCGAGCAGGCAGTTGTTGGCGAAGCTGGACTCGCCCGGCTTGGCCCCGTACGCCGCGAGGGTTTCTTTCGTCTCTTTGCCGATGTCCATGACTTCCGGCACGGCCGTCTGCATCCGGAACGCCATCTCGTACTGCTGGATCCGCGTAGCCGTCTCGGGGTGGCCGAGTTCGTCGGCTTGCAGTTCGTTCAAATCCTTCAGCGCATCCAAAGTCTTCCGCCGCAACCCGCGGTCCATGCCCTTCGGGTCGGACACGTACAGCACCGGGTCGCCCTTGCTGCGGCACTGCACCCCCTGGTACACGCTCGGCAGGAAGCCGTTCCCCCAGATGTTCGCCCCGCCGCTCGGCTGCACGCCACTGCTGACGAGCACCACGAACCCCGGCAGGTTCTCGCTCTCGCTGCCCAGACCGTAAGTCACCCAGGTGCCCATGCCCGGCCGCCCCTGGCGGTTGTGCCCGGTGAACAGCAGCAGTTCGGCGGGGGCGTGGTTGAACTCCTCCGTCTTCATGCTCTTGATGACGGCGATGTCGTCGGCCAGCCCGTGCATGGTGGCGAGCGCGTCCGACATCCAGAGGCCCGACTTGCCGCGCTTCTCGAACTTCTGCGGGGTGCCGAGCAACTTCGGCACGCCGGACGTGAACGCGAACCGCCGGCCCTTCAGGTACGAGTCGGGCACCGGCTCGCCGGTGCGCTTCACCAACTCCGGCTTGTAGTCGAACATGTCCAGGTGCGGCGGGGCACCCGACATGTGCAGGTAGATCACCCGCTTCGCTTTGGCGGCGAAGTGCGGCTTCTTCGGTGACAGCGGGTTGTCAGCGGCCTTCACTTCCGGGGCCGCCACGACGGGGCCGTTCAGCAGGCCGGCGGCGACCGCCCCGAGGCCGAGGCTGCCGCGGCCGAGGAAGTGCCGGCGGGTGGTGTTTTGGAGGGAATGCATGGGTGGTTGGTCTCAGGGTTCAATTTCAAGCAGAACACGGATGAAGAGGATGAAGGCAAGGATGACACGGATCAGAGCAGACCATTCTTCTTTCTGATCCTCTTCATCCCTGCCTTCATCCTCTTCATCCGTGTCCCGTTCTGTTTGAAGGGTTCGTCGTCACCGCCGCATCAGCAGTTCGTCCAGGTTCAGCAGCACGTTCCCCACGGTCGTCCACGCGGCCAGTTCGACCGCGTTGCCGTCCTTCGGCAGCGGGCCGATGGGGTCGGTGGCCATCGCCTCGGCCTTCTTCGGGTCCTTCGCGTACTCCGCCTTCGCCTCCTCGAACAGCTTCACCACCCGCTCCTTCTCCTTGTCGGTCGGTGCGCGACTGGTGCAAGTGCGGAAGGCGAACACCGCCCGCTCGTCGGCCGTCTTGCCGTGCGTCACCACTTTGCGGGCGAGCGCCTGCGCCGCTTCCACGTACACCGGGTCGTTCAAGGTCACGAGCGCTTGCAACGGCGTGTTCGTGCGAATCCGTCGGAGCGTACACGCCTCGCGGCTGGGGGCGTCGAACGTGGCCATGCTCGGGTACGGGCTGGTCCGCCGCCACTCGGTGTAGATGCCGCGGCGGTGCTTGTCTTCGCCGGCGCTGGTCGCCCAGTCGAGGCCGCCGCCGAACGCGGCGTTCAGCCCCGAACTCGGCCGCGGCGGACGCACCGACGCCCCGTACATCTTCTCGCTCAGCAACCCGCTCACGGCCAGCGCCTGATCGCGCACCATCTCGGCGGACAAACGATACCGCGGGCCGCGGGCGTACAGCCGGTTGTCGGGGTCGCGCTCACGCAGTTCGGGCGTGACGCGGGAGGTCTGCCGGTAGGCGGCCGAAGTTACCATCAGTTTCAGTATGTGTTTCACGTCCCACCCCGACCCGAACTCCACCGCCAACCAGTCCAGCAACTCCGGGTGGCTCGGCGTTTCGCCCTGGGTGCCGAACTCTTCGGTCGTCCGCACCAGGCCGGTGCCGAAAATCTGCTCCCAGAAGCGGTTCACCGTCACCCTCGCTGTCAACGGGTTGTCACTCGACACGAGCCACTTGGCGAACCCCAGGCGGGTGGCCGCTTCGCCCTTCGGGAACGGGTGCAACGCGGCCGGCGTGCCCTCGTTCACCACCGCCCCGAGGTCCATGAAGTTGCCGCGGAACTGTACCTTCGTCACCCGCTTCTTCGCCAGTTCTTTCATGACGGGCACAGTCGCGGCCGGCTTGATGTCCGCGAGCGATTTCGTGACGGCGGCCAACTTCTCGCGGTCGGCTTTGGTCTCGGGGGCCACGCTCACGAAGTGGTCGGCCAGCTTCGCCTTCTGCTCCGGCGTGCGTTTGGCGGCGGGCGTGTTCAGCACGGCCAGCACGTCGGCCGGGGTGCGGGCCACCTCCGCGGCGTTGGCGTCGGCCGAGGTGCCGACGCGGAACGAGCCGAGCGTGTGGTCTTTCATGCCGTAGCTGTGTTCGAGGGTGACGACCAGCCGCGACCCCTTCGCCACCTTCACCGGCGGGTCGGCCGTCAGCGTGAGGGCGTGCGGCTTGTCGGCCGACCCGCCGGGGAACTGCCGGCCCTTCACGTCCACGACCAGTTTCGCGTCGCGCGGGCCGACGATGATGAAGTCGAGGGACTTGACCGACTCGTCGTCGAACAGCGACCGGCGGGCCTCATCGACGGCGACGAACCCGACCCCGCGGTCCCGCAGGAACCACTCGAACGCCGCCTCGTAGTGGTTGTCGCGCTTCATAACTCGCCGCCCTTCCTCTGCCACGGCTTCGGCGCGGCGGCGGGCGGCGGAGCGGCTTCACTCGCCTGCGTCAAGTTCCGCTCCCGCTGTTCCGTCGTCACGGCGCGGTTGCGGG
>JANNVG010000815.1:0-5278 GCA_031414395.1 Fimbriiglobus sp. | reverse complement strand
CAGTGGGAGTGGCCCGACGAGTGGCAGCGCGCCGACGAGTGGCAGCGGGCCGACTTCGGGCAGCGCCCCCGGCGGGAGCGGCAGCGGACCCATCAGCGGCGGGTCGGGCGGGAGCGGGTCGGGCTGCACCGGCACCCGCACCTACATGACGCGGATGACGTGCCGGCCGGACGGCCTGCCGGGGCACCGGCTGTACTGGGAGAGCGAGGACCGCGAGTCGTGTGCCGTGACGAGCTGGTACGAGGACATCGGCTGCTGCGGGTGCGGCGGCTCGTCGCCCGGCAGTGGGAGTGAAGGGAGTGTGGGGAGTGGCAGTGTCGGGAGTATGGGGAGTGGGTCCGTGAGTGGGAGCGAGGGGAGTGGGTCCGTGGGCAGCGGCGGGCCGGTGCCGTGCGGCGGGCCGGAGACGCTGTCCGCGACCACCAGCCCGAACTGCTCGCCCGGCGTGAACAGCCCCCAGCCGCTCACCAAATTGCCCGGCGAGTGGGTGTGGGTGGGCGGGGCGACGACCGAGTGCGCTCCGACCGGCTGGCAGGTGCGGGTGGAGTGCGCGGGCGACGTGTGGGCGTGGCAGGTGTCCGACGGCGGCGGGACGTACTCCGGCTCCCTCACCCCGAGCAGCACCAGTCCGTTCGCGGCCGCGTTCGACTACACCCCCGGTGCCGGCTCGTGCTGCGCCGGCATCCCCCAAACAGTGACCATCACCGAGTGACCATGAGCGACGAGGCGTACAACCCCGACCCCCGACCCGAGTGGTACCGCTGCGGCGTCACGGCCGCCCGGTTCCTGCGCCGGCTGACGGCCCTGAAGGTCCATTTGGGTGAGCCGCTCACCGCGTCGGGCGACGGCATCGTGTACGTCGGCGGCGGCAAGTTCTGGCCGGGCGTGACGGTCGGCTGCAAGCTGCTCCGCGAGTTCGGCTGCACGCTGCCCATTGAGGTGTGGTACCGCGGCACGTGCGAGGCGGTGGACCCGGCGGACGTGGCGGGACTCGGCGTCACGCTCATCGACGCGGACGCGATGAGCGAGACGCGCGACGACAACCGCATCCCCCGCGGGCGGGTGGACAAGGGCGGGTGGGAGGCGAAGGGCTACGCGCTCACTCACACCACGCTGCGACGGGTGCTCTACCTGGACGCCGACGCCTACTGCGTGTCCGACCCGACTCCGCTGTTCGCCGCCGTCGCTACGGCCGGGGCGGGCCTCGGCTTCTGGCGGGACTTCGACAACTGCGCCGGCAACGTCAAGTGGCCGATGGTCTGGCCGTCCGGGGCCGCGGGAGTGCCGGCGATCCAGGGCGGTCAGTTGCTCATCGACCGGGCGAAGTGCGAGCCAACACTCCGGCTGATGCACTGGATGTGCCAGCAGTCGGATTACTACTTCCAGCACATGTTCGGCGACCAGGACTCGTGGCGGGTGGCGGCGGCGATCACCGGCGTGCCGCGGCTCGACCTGGGGCACGCCGACTGGGACAGCCCGGCGTTCGTGTGCAAGTTGCACGGCACCCCGATGGTGGTCCACCGCTGCCAGGGGAAGTTGTTCGCCCCGGCCGACATCCCGACCGGGAAGTCAAGCTACTCCAACCCGCAGGCCCGACTGCCGCTCGAAGGGCGTGTGTTCGATTTGCTCGCGTCGGTGCTGAACCGCCGCGACTCGTCGGCGTCGGTGTTCGACGAGCACTACCGCCGCGGGCTGTGGGGCGGCGGGAGTGGCACCGGCAGCACGCCGGCCGAGGCCCGGCCGTTCATCGCCAGCGTGAACACGCTGGCCGGGCTGTGCGGGTGGCGGAGCTGCGTGGACGTGGGGTGCGGGGACGGGCGAGTGGCCCGCGAGCTGGCGTTCGCCGAGTACGCCGGGTTCGACTCGTCGCCGGCGGCGGTGGCGCTGTTCCGGACGAACGCCCCCGGTCGATCCGCCCAGGTACTCGACTGCTACCGCGACCTGGAGGCGATCCCCGCCGCCGACGTGCTCATCTGCCGCGACGTGCTGCACCACTGGCCGAACGCCTGGGTGAGCGACTGGCTGACGCGGGTGGTGGCGCTCGGGCGGTGGCGGGCGGTGGTGTTGTGCCAGGATGTACACCAGTGGCACGACGGGCAGGACACCTACCCCGGCGGGTATCGGGCGCTGCACCCGCACATGGCCCCACTCAAGGCGTTCGCCCCGCGGGTGCTGAGCGAGCACCTGCACAAAGCGGTGCTGGTGCTCGTCCCTCAGGAGGGCCTACCGTGAGCACCGAACGGAGGGCCGACGACAAGCCGTTCATGCTGCACCTGGCCGGGATGCGCAACGTGGACGCCCCACAGTGGCAGCAGTCGAACCGCGTCTGGCGTCTGGCCCTCCTTCGGCTGTTGGAGGCGACAACAGAGACCCCGGTGGAGGCGAGCGGACGATGATGAAGCGATCCGACTACGTGCCGGCGAACAAGAAGCTGTTCGCCCCGCGCCTCGATGCCGATACGTGCCGTCGCATCATCACGGAGTTTCTGAGCCGCCACCCCCGCCCGGTCGGGGCCGCCTACCTCGCCAACCCCGGCCTGCTGAGGGTCGCCATCCGACGGCTCGGCGACGACGAGGTGAACTCGCTGTGCAACCTCGGCCTGATGTCTGCCGCCCACTTGAATGGGTCCGACCCGGAGAATCCGCTGTGCATCAAGTTCGCGGTGCAGCGGATGATGGGCCAGTTGGGGAACGCCCTCCGCACGCTCCGCAAGTTCAGCAGGTGGATGCCCTCGGAGTGGTACGAGTCGGCCGAGGGCGGCTTGAACCCCGGCCTGAAGACGACTCCGGACACGAGTTCGGCGGCGGACGGGTCAGAAGCGCTGAGCCGCTTCTACGCCCTGCCGGGCGACGAGCGCGAAGTGATCCGGTTGCGGCTCGGGCTGGAGGATGACCGGCTGACGTTCGCCCAGATCGCAAAGCGGTTGGGGTGCAAGACGGCTGAGGCCGAAGAGACCTACCAGCGGGGCATCGACCGTTGCCGCGGCCGGTGGGAGGAAGCGACGACTGCGTCGGCCGTCGAGCACATTCGGAGTGAGAACGCCGAGTTCGGCTACAGCGGTGTCGTCAAGAACCACGCGAGCAAGAACCACAACGGCGGCTACCTCGGGCGGGCGTACAAGACGATCACCGTCAGCGGTTGCTGTGGCACTCCGCGGGGGGCGGCGGCCGAGCTGGTGGCGTTCTACCGCCGGCACCACGGCCGCCGCTGGAAGGAATACTTCGACTGTCGGATGAGCCGCGGCTGGGTGGCAATGAAGGTCGCCGGCGGCTGGTTGGTCCGCGCCCACGTCGTCTGTCGCGGCGACGGTGACGAGGTTCGTGAGCGTGTCGCCGTGATCGCCCGAGGACCGGACGGGGTGGCGGTGGAGGCGGTGAGGACGCCCGGCGCTCGCCCGGCTCGCACCAAATCCGACGCCGTGGAGATGGTGAACGAGTGGATGGACCGCACCTTTGGGAAGATGGCCGCCGTGCGCGTGCGACGGTACTGGACGCCCAAGGAACCCGACCGGCGGAAAGGGGCGTTCGCCCCGTCCGCCCCACACAGCCGGGAACAGTAATGCCCGACCTCGACCAGAACGTCGCCGACGAGTGCAACCGGATCGACCTCGCCGTCGGGATGGCGGCGGAAATGGTTCGCATGATCGACGCCGTGGCCCGCGGCCCGGCCGGGCGTCACCTCCGCCACTGCCGCGGGGCCGACGGACGCCCGCTGTTCGCGTGGGCGACCTCCGGCACGGAAGAGGTGATCGTCGCCCCGTCGCTGCTCGAACTGCTGGCCGCCTTCGACTGCGCCCGGCCGTCGGGCGTCTGCCCGGAGTGCCGGGGGGAGAAGTGCGAAGCCTGCCGGCACGCCGGGTACCTGCCGGCCGACCGCTCGCTCCTGGCCGGCGATCCGGTGGCGTTCAGCCCGCCGACCGTGGACGTGAGCGACATCTGGCGGGACGGCCTGGAAGAATGAGGCAGCAACCGCTCGCCGTCAGGCCGGAGGGTACACTACAAAGGCAACAGGGTGAGCAGTTCACCCCGCACCAAGCCACGGACCAAGCGAACGGGTTACGGAGCGAATCGCCTGAGAAATCAGGCCTTCACGACACGCTCCCGATGACTCAAAATCGAGCGTAGCAATACGTGTGGGTTCGACTCCCACCTTGGCCACTCGTTTGCCCGGACGTGACGGGACAGGCGCGGACTGCAGGCAACGCCACGCTTGAGAATCCAGGGGTGGTGTTGCCCGTCGCATTTGTCGGGGGTCAGTTCCGCCGCAGGTGGGTGAACGGGTTGTGGAAGGTGGCATCGTACTCCACCCGCTCTCCGGTTTTCAGGGTGTAACGCACAGTTGCCGGTTGGTCGACTGCACCGGCTTCCATTTCGGCGAGCGTCACTTCGCCCAACACGTGACACAGAGAGAGTGCCATTCTCGCAGGATCGACACCCGCACGGATGGCCGCGTTCCAAACGTCCTCTGGGGTCACGACCCGGCCCGACGACTCGATGCGGTCCACTTGCCCGCGTTCCACCCCATCGACTTCACCCGCCATCGTAACTCCTCCTCCGAGCGACCCCGTCACATTAGTCGTAGCCGTTCGCCGCGCCCACATGTGCGCACGCTCACTCCGGGGAATCGGACGGCGGGCGTGGTGCTGACGGGTGTGGCAGTGCGACTCGGCGCACGCTTGTCCCGTGGCCGGCGTGCGGAACACTGAATAACCTGTGGGCGACGGCACGCTCGATATTCTCCCGCTCCGGCGACTCTCAACCCCCTCCAGCAGAAATGATCCGACCGACCGTGACAACTGAGACTGACCTGCTGGTGGGCATGGCCGCCGGCACCGGCGTGTTCAAACCGTTGGAAATCGACACCCTCCGGGAGTTGCTCCACGACTACCACAGCGGGGATGGCACCGACGGCCACCACGCGGTCACGGTCGAGGACGCCGGCCGGCCGGTCGGGTTCGCGTACTTCGCCCCCACGCCGATGACCGAAGGCACCTGGCACCTGTACTGGATCGTGGTAGACAAGGCGATTCAGGCCCGCGGCACCGGGGCGAAGTTGATGGCTCACGTCGAAGGCGAGGTGGCCGCACGCGGCGGGCGGGTGCTGCTCATCGAAACGTCGTCGCTGCCGGCCTACGAACTGACGCGCAAGTTTTACCTGAAACTCGGGTACGACCAGGAGGCCACCGTCCGCGACTTCTACGCCGACGGCGACCACCAGGTCATCTTCCGCAAGCGGCTGTGACGCAGATCTGTGGCGTCGCTCGTCGTTGGTGGGGGGG
>JANNVG010000814.1:0-3798 GCA_031414395.1 Fimbriiglobus sp. | reverse complement strand
GGGTCGCCACCTGAGCGGAGCGAAGGGGGCGGGGGTGGGGTGCTGATAACCGCAGGCACACCCGCCGGCGGTTTTCCGTTGCCCGCCCTGCCGCGGTCGGGATATGGTTTACACTCACCTCCCCCACTCGGTGCGCTCATGCGTCCGCCCGTCTCCCGTCGCGGCTTCCTGGCGTCCGCCGCCGCCACCCTCGCCATCCCCGCCGTCGCCAAGCCCGACGAGCCGAAGGCGAAGGACGAACCCGTCGCCTTCTTCGTCGTCGGCGACACGCACTTCCTCGCCGACAAGGACGACACGGCCAAACTGGACAAGCGATCCGGCCCGGTGTGCGGCCGGCTGGTGGACGTGCTAAACAAACTGCCCGGCGAAGACATCCCGAAGGAGGCCGGCGGGGGCAAGGTGCTCGCCGCGCGGGGGGTCGTTCACGTGGGCGACTGCATCGACACCGGCGACAAGGCGAACGACAAAGCGCAACAGACCGAGTGGGCGGCGTTCACCGACGCCTACGGGCTGACGGGCAAGGACGGCAAGCTGAAGGTGCCCGTGTACGAGGTGTACGGCAACCACGACAGCCCGAAGGGCGACGGGCTGGCGGTGAAGAAGATCATCGAGCGGAACAAGACGCGGCCGGGTGTCAACAACGTGTCGAAGAACGGCCTGCACTACTCGTGGGACTGGGGCGGGGTGCATTTCGTCAACCTGGGCATCGTCGTCGGGCAGGCGGCGGACGTGAAGCGGAAGCGGAAGTATCCCCCGCTCGACAGCCTCGAATTCCTGGTGAGCGACCTGAAAGACAAGGTGGGCACGAGCGGCAAGCCGGTCGTCATCACGCACCACGTGGACGTACTGCGGTACGCCCAGCCGCTGCCGGTGGACGACAAGAAGGTCGAGGGCCTGGAGTGGGACCCGGCCGACGTGAACGGCTTTCATGAGGCGCTGAAGGGCTACAGCATCGCGGCCATCCTGTACGGGCACACGCACACGCGGAACGTGTTCCGCTGGGACGGCACCAGCAAAGCGGCCAAGGAGGGCATCCCCACGTTCAACGTGGACAACGGCAGCCACTTCCAGTTCAAGCCGCAAGCGTTCTTCTACTTCGAGATGCGGGCCGGCGAGACGACGGTGAGGGAGTACGCCACCACCGACGCCTGGGAGACCGGAGCCTGGACCCCGCAGGTGTGGACGGCCAAGCCGACCGCCTGACATTTCTTTTCGCCCGCGCTGCGCCTTTCGCGGGCAATATCCGCTGAGTGTGCGGAGGGCCAACCGATGACCGAACTCGACCTGTTCGCCGCCGCCATCGCCACCCCGGATTCGGCGGCCCGTGCCGCCCTGCTCGACCGCGAGTGCGGCGGCAACCCCGTTCTGCGGCAGCGGCTGGAAAGGCTGCTCGCCGCCCACTTCGCCGCCCACCCGCTGCTCGACCCGCCCGACGCCGACGGCACCGTCACCCACTCGCAGGACAACGCCACGTTCGTGCCCGACCCGATGCCGGCGACGGTGGACCGGCCGGGTAAGGACGAACACGTCGGAGCGGTTCTCGGCGGCAAGTACAAGCTGATCGAGGAGATCGGCGAGGGGGGCATGGGCAGCGTGTTCATGGCCCAGCAGACGGAGCCGGTCAAGCGGGCCGTCGCCGTGAAGGTCATCAAGGCCGGCATGGACACGAAGGCGGTGCTCGCCCGGTTCGAGGCCGAGCGGCAGGCGCTGGCGATGATGGACCACCCGAACATCGCGCGGGTGTTGGACGCCGGCACCACGGAATCCGGGCGGCCGTACTTCGTCATGGAGTTGGTGAAGGGAGTGCCGATCACCGAGTACTGCGATGCGCGAAAGCTGACGCCGAAGCAGCGGCTGGAGCTGTTCGTGCCCGTGTGCAACGCCATCCAGCACGCCCACCAGAAGGGCGTCATCCACCGCGACATCAAGCCGAGTAACGTGATGGTGGCCCTGTACGACGACAAGCCGGTGCCGAAGGTGATCGACTTCGGCGTCGCGAAGGCGGCCGGCCAATCGCTGACCGACAAGACGCTGATGACCGGCTTCGGGGCGGTGGTCGGCACGCCGGAGTACATGTCGCCGGAGCAGGCCAACCTGAACAACCTGGACATCGACACGCGGAGTGACGTGTACTCGCTCGGCGTGCTGCTGTACGAGTTACTCACGGGTAGCACGCCCGTGGACCGCAAGAGCCTGGGCAAGGCGGCGCTGCTGGAAATCCTGCGCATCGTCCGCGAGGTGGAGGCCCCGAAGCCGAGCCACAAGTTGAGCAGTTCCGACGGGCTGCCGAGCGTCGCGGCCAATCGCGGGACCGAGCCGGCGAAGCTGTCGAAGTTGATGAAGGGTGAGTTGGATTGGGTACTCCTGAAGGCGCTGGAGAAAGACCGCACCCGCCGCTACGACACCGCCAACGGGCTGGCGCGCGACATCCAGCGGTATCTGGCCGACGAGATCGTCGAAGCTCGTCCGCCGAGCGCGGGGTATCGGCTGAGGAAGTTCGTCCGCCGACACAAGGGGCAGGTGATCGCGGCGGGATTGGTGCTGGTGGCGCTGGGCGTGGGGTTCGTCACGACGGTCCACCAGATGAGCCGGGCACAGGTGGCCGAGAAGGCGGCGTGGGAGAACGCCCGTCAGGAGCAGAAACGACGTGCGGAAGCGGAGATAGCCGAAGCAGACGCACAAGAACAGCGGCGGCTGGCCGAGGCGAAGGAGGCGGAGGCGAACGCGGTGGTGAAGTTCTTCGAGGACAAGGTGTTCGCGGCGGCCCGGCCGGAGGGAGAGGGCGGCGGACTGGGGCACGCGGTGAGCCTGCGCGACGCTATCGTGGCCAGCCTGCCGGCGCTCGGGAAGGGCTTCGCCGATCAACCGCTCGTCGAGGCCCGATTGCGGATGACCCTGGGCAATACGTTCGACTATCTCGCCGAGTATGAGCAAGCACGGGACCAGGCAGAGCAGTCGCGGGACTTGTTCGCGCGCCACCGCGGCCCGCACCATCGCGACACGCTTGCGAGCATGAACAACCTGGCCAACAGCTACGATGCCCTGAACCGCCAAGCCGAGGCGCTCAAGTTGCGCGAGGAGGTGTTCGAAATTCAAAAGCGGGTGCTGCGCAAGGACCACCCCGACACGTTCATTACAATGAACAACTTGGCCCACAGCTACGCGGCCCTGAACCGCCAAGCCGAGGCGTTGAAGCTGCGCGAGGACATGCTGGCGATTATTAAGCAGGTGCTGCCCAAGGACCATCACGACACGCTCATGAGCATGAGCAACCTGGCCCTCAGCTACGCGGCCCTGAACCGCCCCACCGAGGCGTTGAAGCTGTTCGAGGAAGTGCTGGAGATTGAGAGGCGGGTGCTGCCCAAGGACCATCCCGACACGCTCAAGAGCATGAACAACCTGGCCATCAGCTACGCGGCCCTGAACCGCCAAGCCGAGGCGCTCAAGTTGCGCGAGGAGGTGTTCGAAATTCAAAAGCGGGTGCTGCCCAAGGACCATCCCAACACGCTGAACAGCATGACCAACCTGGCCCTCAGCTACGCGGCCCTGAAGCGCCCCGCCGAGGCGTTGAAGCTGCGCGAGGACGTGCTGGCGATTCAGAAGCGGGTGCTGCCCAAGGATGATCCCGTCACGCTCACGAGCATGAGCAACCTGGCCCTCAGCTACGCGGCCCTGAACCGCCCCGCCGAGGCGTTGAAGCTGTTCGAGGAAGTGCTGGCGATTCGGAAGCGGGTGCTGCCCAAGGACCATCACTACACGCTGAAGAGCATGAACAACCTGGCCATCAGATCCCATGCC
>JANNVG010000813.1:0-4955 GCA_031414395.1 Fimbriiglobus sp. | reverse complement strand
CCCTTGGGTGGGGTGTTCCTTTTACAAACAACCCCCCGCCCGCCCCCCCGGCCTCCCCCCCACCCCGCCTCTGGCCGCCCGGCGGCCACCCGTGCCGACCGCTCCCCTTACTTCGCCTTCCGCGCCAAGTCAAACGTCGGGTGGGGCGATCCGCCCACATTCCCAGTGGGTTCACTTCCCAAGTCAGTTTCCGGTGCAAGAATGCAGTTGGCATCGCCAGAGTGTTCGGGTAAAACTGCCACCTCATCGACGACGCCGTGGCTGGACTGCGATGAACACCGATACGGCTGTCTCCGACGACATCGATCTGCGTGACCGTGACGCGGTGGCGGCGGTCCTCCGCACCGTTCCGCGGCGGTTCGTCGTCGGCTTCGCCGCCCGATGTGCCCGTCGAGTGCAACCGGAGCTTCTGATCCGATTGCCGTGGGATGACGGGTTCGTGCTCTACCACCTCGCCGACGGACTCATCTCGATTGCAGAAGGGTATGCTACCGGCTTGGTTCAATGGGTTGAGAGTGACCCTCTGCTCTGGGAACGGCGTGCAAAACTGCGGTATCCCGCCGATGCCCCCGATTCTGCTTACGCCGCCGCCTACGTCGCTGCTTATGCCGCCTATGCCGACGCCGCCGCCTACGCCGATGTCGGAGCAGCCGGCCCTGTCGCCGCCACCTGCGCAGTAGCCGCCGCTGCCAAAGGTCGTGCGCTGCCGCCAGCGATCCACGACTTCAACGCCGTTCGCACGCTCTCCCGCGACAACACCGAAGACTTTCTCGACGACCGCCCGGTTCCCGACGGGTTCTTCGGCCCGCTGTGGCCGGACGGGATGCCGGAGGAGTACCGGGCGGCGCTCGCCAAACTGGTCCCGGAGAAGTCGCTCACCACGGCCGCGGAACCGGACACCCTCGTCGTCGAACTGAGCGATGAGGGCAAGGCCGCGCTCGATGACCGACGCTGGGTGAGCCGGCAACTCAACCTGGGCACGTTCGACGAGTTCGGGGGCCAGTACGTTGCCGTTGTTGGCAAGAAGGTGCTCGGCCACGATCCGGACTTGCTGAAGTTGCGGGAGGTCGTGACCGCCGAGACCGGCATCCCGGTCAAGCGCATTGTCACCCGGTTGGTCCTTCGCCGCCGGCGGGAACCAGCCCATTCGGCTCCCACCCCCGATACCACTTCGTGACCCGCCTGCCGACTCGACCTGTCGCCGGCCTGAGGAGTGCCCCGCGTGGCCCGTTTGCGACTCGACACCCAACTGGATTCGGAGAGCTATTGGTATCGTGGCGGTTCCGCACCCGAGCGGCGGATGTTGCACGGCTACGTCCCGTTCGTGTCCATCTTTTTCGTTCCGCCGAGTGTGCCGGTGGCGAGTTGGAAACCGCCCGACCTGCCGGATGACCTGCGACAGCGCGACGCAGTTGTTGACACGGGGTGTCCGTTCACCATCCTCCCCTACGAGTGTTGGTCCCCGCTGGCGGGCGAAACGCAACTGTTGGATCAGACTGGCATCCCGAAGGGGCTGAGCGGGATTGGCGGGATTCAGGCGTCGTACACCCTCCGCCGGGTGCGATTGGCCCTCATTGATGAGGACTACAACTGGATGCCGCCGGAGTGGGTCGTCGCCCGCTGCCTCGACGCGCTCCCACCGGGCGCTCCCGCCCACAACCCGATCCCGCCGCTACTGGGCCTCACGTCCGAGTTCTTCCTGAAAGGCCGGCGGTTTCGACACGACACGAAGGAGAAACTGGTGACCGAACTCGAACAGCAGGGGGATTCGCCCCCTGCGACTGTTGAGGCTCCCCAGTGGTGGCTGGAAGACCCGCCGTCGGGTCTGCTGACTCGGTTGGCGGGTGCCAAATAGAGGCAACTCTTACCGCGGCTTGCGCACGGCCAGGCCGGCCGATTGCGTCTTCTTCATGCCCGGTCCGCGGGGGATGCTCACCCGCACCGGCTTGACCGCCTCGCACACGTGCGGGGTCACGCTCGACAGCCGCTCCCGCACCGCCTTCGCATACGCCGGCGACAACTCCGTCCCCAAATACTGCCGCCGCATCCGCTTGGCCACCGCCAGGGTGGTGCCGCTGCCGGCGAACGGATCCAGCACCACGTCGCCGGGGTTGGTGGCCACGCCGATGATGCGCTCGAGCACGGCTTCCGGCATCTGGCACGGGTGGCCGGTCCGCTCGTTGAACGTGCCGCACACCCGCGACACCGCCCACGTGTCGGACTTGCTCTCGAAGTGGTCTTCCGTCTCTTGCGGGCGGAGGTACCACGTGTCGTCGGGCAGCTTGCCGAGCGGGTTGGCGCGGCGGTCGGCGTAGGCCGTCTGGCGGGCCGACTTCACCCGCACGGCGTCCCCGTTGAAGGTGAACCGCTTCGGGTCGGCCACGTAGTACAGGATGTGCGCGTGGCTGCGGCTGAACTTCTTCGCGCAGTTCACCCCGAACGTGTAGTGCCACACCACCCAGTTCCGCATGTGCAGGCCGAGGCCGTCGAGCCGCACCTTGTGTTCGGCCGCGAACTCGTCGCCGATGGCCACGAACATGGCCCCGGTCGGCTTGAGTGTCCGCTTGACGGCCGCCAGCCAGCGGTCGGTGAACGCCAGGTAGTCGTCCTTGCTGCGGCTGTCGTGGTACTTGTCGTACTCGTACCCGATGTTGAACGGCGGGTCGGCGAACGCCAGGTCAACGCTCCCGGCCGGCACCTTGGCCAGCAGCTCGACGCAGTCACCCGTCCAGATGTCATCCCACGTCATCGCGTCACCCGGCGGCAAGAGGGGCGGAAGAACCGTCAAACTCTACACTGTAGTTCCAGGCGGCGCAAGCGCAAGAGCCGGCACGACCGGAATTTTCGGCCGGGGCGGTTGGGGTGGCGGCGGGTGGGGGAAATAGCTAACTTCTACCGAGCGGCGGAGGGTATTCCGCCGCTGTTCACGTGCCGGAGGCGGGTGTGATTCACGACGCGGTCACCATTTGGAAGTTTCGCTACTTCTGGCTGTCGCTGGTGAAAATGGACCTGTTGACGCGGTACCGCAAGTCGGTGCTGGGGGTCTTCTGGTCGTTGCTCCAGCCGATCGGCATGACGGCCATCTTCTGCCTAGTGTTCTCCCGCCTGCTCCAGGCCGACTGGGACACGTACTCGAAGTTCCTCATGTCCGGCATGGTGGCGTTCGGCTTCCTGCGGGACTGCACCACCGGCGGGTGCCACTCGCTCACCCGCCACGAGTCGTACATCCGCCAGGCCCCGCTGCCGTTCGCCGTCTACTCCCTGCGGGTGATGCTGACGAACGCCGTCCACTTCCTCATCTCCCTGCTGGTGGTGGTTCTGCTAGTGGCCGCCCTGCCGCCGGCGCGGATGGACGAACGCGGCAAGCCCGCGCGGGCCGTGGTCAGCCCGCGGGTGGTGGCCCTCGCCCCACCGGACACGGCCACGCCCCCCCCCCCGGCCGAAACGAACGCCACGTTCGACCCGGTGAACAACGGCGACTGGGGGGTGTTCGCCCGCGTGTGGATGATCCTCCCGGCGCTCCTGCTGGCCATGACGTGCGGGTGGGCGCTGGCCACCGTCACCGGGTACGCGACGGTGTACTTCCACGACATCTCGCACCTGCTCGAACTGGCCGCCCAGGCGCTCTTCTTCCTCACCCCGGTCATGTGGATGCGGCACATGCAGGTGCCCGCCGACAGCCCGTACGCGTGGGTGGTGGACTACAACCCGGCGGCGGCGTTCGTGGACCTGTTCCGCCTGCCGCTGGTGTACGACGAGTGGCCGACCGCCCAGACGTATCTGGTGGCCGGCGCGTTCACCCTGCTCATGATCGGGCTGGCGTGGCTGATGTCCGCCCGGCTGTCCAAGCGGGTGATCTTCCAGATGTGACGGAGCAGTTCCAGGTTCCAAGTTCCAGGTTCCAAGTCGGCGGCGACAAGACCGTCGCGGCGGCGTGAATCGGAACTGGCCGGCGGGCAACCTGGGTGTTCGGACTTGGAACCTGGAACTTGGAACCTGGAACTTTGTAAATGGCCCGCATCGCCCTTTCCGACGCCAGCCTGACGTTCTCCCTCCGCAAGAGCCGGAACGTCACCCTCAAGCAGTACCTGCTGAAGGGCATGTTCCTGGACTCGTTCAACCCGCGGGTGAACATCCACGCCCTGGCGGACGTGACCCTGACTGCCACCGACGGCGACCGGGTGGGCGTCATCGGGCACAACGGGGCGGGCAAGAGCACGCTGCTGAAGATGATCGCCGGCGTCTACCCGCCCACCCGCGGGACGGTGCAGGTGGACGGCCGCATCTGCTCGCTGTTCGAGATCACCCTCGGGTTCGAGGGCGAGGCGAGCGGGTGGGACAACATCCGCTACCGCGGGTACTTGCAGGGCGAGACGCCGAAGACGCTGGCCGGCAAGGTGGACGAGATCGCCGCGTTCAGCGAGCTGGGCGAGTTCCTGAACATCCCCGTGCGGTTCTACTCGGCCGGCATGATGATCCGCCTGGCGTTCGCCATCGCCACCGCCGCCAACCCGGAGATCCTGCTCATCGACGAGGTGCTGAGCGTGGGCGACGCCGCCTTCCAGGCGAAGGCCACCAAGCGGATGAAGGAGATGATGTCGCGGTCGCGGCTGATGGTGATGGTCAGCCACGACCTCGGGTCGATCCGCGAGCTGTGTACGCGGGCGGTGTGGCTGGAGAAGGGGCGGGTGGTCATGCAGGGCGACCCGGCCGCGGTGGTGGAGGCGTACAAGGCGAGCGTCGCGCCGGTGGCCGACGCCCACCCGGTCGGCGGGCGAATGGCCGCCCACGACGCGGCCCTCGACCTCGACCCGTCCGCCGAACCGCGCGGGGTGTAGGGGATGCCGCCTGTTGGAACCGGGAACGCAGTGAACGGGTGGTTTTCTCACACCCCGTCACAGCGTTGCCGGGTGTACAACCCGTCACAAACTTCCCCGTTGCAAATGAAAACCCCC
>JANNVG010000812.1:0-5801 GCA_031414395.1 Fimbriiglobus sp. | reverse complement strand
GCACGAGCCTCTAATCGCCATCCGCCACCAACACCACGGCCGCGGCGCCCCCCCGCCCACCACAATCGGGGTCGGCGGCGGGGCGTCGCGGCCGGCGGATTGGAGGGTGAACGGTCGCCCACCGGGAGGCGGCCCCCCCGGATTCCCCGGCCGCTCGACCCGCCCTACCACGATCAGCCGCCGAAGTCGTACACCGTCACGGCCACCCCGCGGGCCGTCAGGTGCTGCTGAATCCGCGGCTCGACCAGTTCCCACTTGCCGCCGGCCAGCCCGCACCCGATCCGCGGCATGTGGACACTCGCCCCGGTCGCAAGGGCGTGGTCGCCCACTTTCGCCAGCCCCGCGGCGATGGCGTCGTACCGGATCGGCGGGCCTTTCGACCCGCGCTTGATGCCGTGCTGACCGATCAGGTTGGCGACGACGATGTCGGCCCGCACCGGCACGAACTGCACCTCCCCGAGCGCGAACCCGCCGGCCGCCCCGAGCTGGTGCCACGCCCGGAACTCGGCCTCCGGTTCCGGCCACCGGGCGGAGACGGCCAGCACGAACCCGGCGCCCCACCGGCCGAGGTCGTTGCAGCAGTGGACGATGAGTTTGGGGCCGGACGCCTGCGGGCTGGTGGCGTCGCCCTGAATGGACCGAATGGCAGTCATGACGAGACTCCGTGCCGGGACTGGCGGCGGTTGTACCCCGCGGAGTCGTCAGACACGAGGTGCGTGGCCGGTGTTCGCGGCGTCACACGCTCCCGCCGTTGGGCAGCGCCACGTTCAGGTGCAGGTAGTTGAGCAGGGCGAGCACGGTCGTCTTCTGCGGTACGGTGCCGCCGACCGCCGGGTCGGTGATGTACCCGGCCAGCAGGCCGAACGTCAGCCGCTCGCTCGCCTTCTTCGCCAGCCCGGCCGCCGACGCCGACACGCTCTCCGCCACCACCTCGTTGTTGATGGCCGCGATCCCGCCCCCGCGGATCAGCCCGCCCACCGTCGCCCGCACCGACTTCTCCGCCCGCCGGGCGGCGTACCCCACCACTTTCGTCACCAATTCGGAGTAGTCGTCCCCGGTGCCGTTCAGCCTCACCTCGCCGACGGCCGCGCCGATCAGCCCGGCCTTCGCGCACGTGAAGGTGTGCAACGGGTCGCCGGCGGGGTTGCACAACGGCACGCGGTACAGCTTGTCGCCGAGGAACTCGACGAACACGCGGAACATGACGCCGGCCGCCGCCGGCGACAGGTCGGCCGCGTCGAACCGCCCGTCGGAGTCGAACGCGATCCGCACCCCGTTGCGGTCGCGGAAGCGGCCGTGGAACAGCTCGATGTAGTAGGTGGTCAGTTGCTGCAAGTTGTCGTCCTGCCCGCCCCACAGGTCGATCTCGTCCCAGTCCAGGCGGGTCAGTTGGAAGAGGGTGCGGAGGAAGCCGACTTCCACCACGCTGATCCTGTCGCCCAAGCCGCCGCGGTGGAACAGGTGGCCCAGGCGGGCGAACAGAGACAGCCCGCGGCGGTCCTCGAATGAGTCCGGCAGGAACGCCTCGAGCACGCCCGTGCCGACGCCCGGCAGGGCGACCGCCCGCGCCACCCGCACCTGCTCGGTGTAGTCGCGGACGAATCGCACGAACGAGACCACCCGCGGCAGCTTCAGCCCGCCGAAGAAGGCGGCCGGCCCGCCGGTGACGGCCGCCGCCACGGGCACCGGCATCGGCATCGGCACCGGCACCGGCCCGCTGGCGGGTGCGGGGTCGAACTGGCCGACCTGCCGGGTGACGCGGTCGATGAGCGGGTCGAGGCCGGGCAGGGCGGAGCGGTCGCGGTACAGGCCGAAGAAGTCGAGGCGGGGGGAGACGGCGGCGACGCCTTCGGGGGCGAACACGAACTGCGTGGGTTCGGACATGGGAGGGGTACTCGCGGGGCGGGAAGAGGGAGCCACAAGCGAGCATATGCCCACGGCCGCGAGCACTCAATGTGCCGTGCCCGCGAACCGCCCCACCCAGGGCTGTGCAGTGGTGCAGATGGGGTGGTGTGGGTCGCCCTGGCCCCGCCCAGGGCGCCGCTTGTGGTTGTTTCAACCGATGCCGGCAGTCGGCAGGGGGTGTTGTAACTTTTCCCGACCGACTTGAGCGAAAGTCTGCCCAATCTGCCCGGTCGGGATGTTATTTCGTCGAATGTGTCCGCCGGACGGGGCGTTTCCGCATTGGCATGGTGAGTGCTTAAGTCATTCCCGACTCCCGCCGGTGGCTGAAGGGATTCAACGAGACATCAGCCGCCGGCGGGAGACACCCCCTCCAACTGCGATTCCCCCGAGGTCCGATCCACAAGATCGACTGCCCGTCCCCCCGCTCATCCCCCAGCGATTCCCCCCAGCGACCCGCACCGATCCCTTACGGTGCGGGTCGCTGTCGTTTGTGGGTCTGGTAGGGCGGGTCGAGGGGCCGGGGATGAGAGATGGCGTGAACGAATCGGCGACCGGCTCGGCGCGACCCGTCAGCCGGCCGCGACGCCCCGCCGGGAGCATTGGTCCGCGCGTCGGCAGTGCGAGCGGATCTGGATGTGGTTCGCGGGTTCGGTCCGCTCCGCGGCGGGCGACAGCGACATTGTTGCCGCCACGCTCCGAGGGGCGGACCAGAAAGCCCGACCCCATTCTCAGTCTGCCACGCTCGGCAGCACCGTACACCGGGGCAGAGCCTTCCGCACGACGGCAAGCCCGCGGTTGGTGATGCCCGGCGCGTACACCTTCAATTCCTTCAATCCCGCGATGGCGGTCAACGCTTCCAACCCGGCGTCGGTCACTTTCGTCGCGCTCAGGTCGAGCCATTTCAGTGTCTTCACGTTGGCCAACGCCTTCACCCCAACGTCACTGACGGGCGTGTCGGTCAGGGACAACCAGTCGAGGCTCGGGAGCTCCGCCAGTGCCCGCACCCCGGCGTCGGTGATGTTCAACTTGTGCGCGTTGATCGTGGCCAACTTCGGCAGCCGGGCCAGCTCCCGCAGCCCGGCATCGGTGACGGAGGTGTTGGAGATGTTGAGGATGGTCAGGGTGTCGATGGCGGCCAACACGCGCATGCCGGCGTCGGTCACGGGACTGTCGGTGACGTACACCTCGGCCAAAAATTTCAGCCCGGTCAACTCCTGGAGGTTGGCGTCAGTCGCATGACGGCCCAGGTACACGCCGATGATCGGCTTGCCCGGTGTCCACCCGTCGCGGGCGATCTCGCCTTCGAACTTCTTCACCAGAGCCGACACCCGCTGTTCCGCCTCGGCGTCGATCTCAGACGATTTGCCAAACAGTCCGTTCAACCACGACAGCATGGAACGCCTCCGGAGGTCAGGGCACGTTCGCCCGTGGCGGGATTGATCGTACCCGGCGGGCCTGTCGGGGGCAATTGGCGGGTGGTTTCGGCTCTCGTCCGCTCCAGTCGAACTGGACGTAAGTGCTTGGCCGGTATGGGTGGTTCCGCTTTCCGGGAGTGGGTCCGCGGAGGGGTGTGCGGAAAGTGGCCGGACCGACTCGCCGTCACAACCCGACCACCCGGCGCCGCCGGCACGCGCGGCGCCACACGACGTGCGGTCGCCCCGATTCGGCGTTCGTTGCCGTCCGCGGATACGCCGGTCGTTCCACCTGGGTCGATACCAGCAGCGACGCGACGAGCCATTCACCCCGCCGGTTCTCCGGCACACGGCCCGCCGCCGACTGAGCGTCAAAGGATCGGGGCATGGATGCCGCCACCCGGGAACGGATTCCGGCGGCCTCCATCCCTTCAAGGAGGCCATCATGACGAAGCGTTTGGGCGTTCGCCTCGCGGCGGCAGCCGCGGCAGTGGTCGGGCTGGCGGCGGGCGATGCCTCCGCCGCTCACTGCGGGTGTACGTCTTATTCCGGGACGGCGGCGGTCGGCACGTCCGACTGCGGGGCCGGCACCGTGGTCAGCAGCAACGGCGGCGGGTTCGGGTCGGGCGGCCTGCTGCGGGGGCTGTTCGGCGGGCGGCAGTTGGGCGGCGTGGGCCTGGGCACCGGGGCCGGCATGAGCTACGAGTCGGTGGCCGAGACCCGCATGGAGACCCGCTACCAGACGGTGAACGAGACGGTGATGCGGCCGGTCACCCGGACGGTGTACCAGGACGAAGTGAAGAGCGGCACCCGCAGCGTCACGGAAACGGTGATGCAGCAGGTGCAGGAGACCGTCAACCGGCCGGTCACGTCCACCGTCATGCAGAACGTGACGTACACGGTGAACAAGTCGGTGTCGGAGACGGTGATGAAGGACTGCTCGTACACCGTCAACCGCCAGGTGTGCGAGACGGTGATGAAGGACGTGACGGTGTGCGTCAAGCGGCCGGTGTGCGAGACGGTGTACAAGGACGTGTGCCGGACGGTGTGCGAGAACGTGACCGAGACGGTGAACAAGACCGTCTGCCGGCCGGTCAGCCGGTGCGTGACCGAGACGGTGATGAAGTGCGTGTCGAAGGAAGTGTGCGAGCCGGTGACGACCATGAAGGCCGTCTCCAAGCGGGTGGCGGTGTGCGACCCGTGCGGGGCGGCGGCGTCGAGCGGGTGCGGCGACCCGTGCGCCACGGCGAGCAACCCGTGCGACCCGTGCAGCGGGCGGAACGCCGGCCGGCTGATCGGCGGGCGGCTCGGCCTGCTCAAAGGCAAGCTGTTCGGCGGCGGCCTGTTCGGCGGCGGGGCGGCGAGCAGCACCGTCAGCTACGCGCCGGCGGCGAGCGTGTCGGCCGGCGGCGGGCTGTTCGGCTTCGGCCTGATGAGCGGCGGCCAGCAGTTCACCACCGTGACGGAGATGGTGCCCGTGACCACCACCGTCCGCCGCACCGTGACCGAGCAGGTGCCGACGACCGTCACCCGCAACGTGACGGAGATGGTGAGCGAAGTGGTGCCGACGCAAGTGACCCGGAAGGTCAGCCGCAACGTGACCGAGAAGGTGGCCGTGCAAGTGACCCGCACGGTGACCGAGCAGCAGGTGCGGAGCGTGCCGACGACGGTGAAGCGGACCGTGTGCGAAGTGGTTCACAAGCAGGTGCCCGTCACCGTCACCCGGTGCGTGCCGACCACCTGCACCAAGCAGGTGCCCACGACCGTCACCACGATGGTGCCGACGGTGGTGACCAAGTGCGTGCCCACGAAAGTGTGCAAGCAGGTGCCGTACACGTACACGGTGAAGGTGCCGACCTGCGTGACCGAGAACGTGGCCACGTGCGTCAGCAAGCGGGTGGCCGTGCAAGTGCCGGTGACGGTGTACGTCCGCAAGGCGGTGGCCGGCTGCGGCAGCCCGTGCGGGAGCGGCGACCCGTGCGGCGGGGCGATGGCGTCCCCGACCAACGCCTGCAACCCCTGTGCCCCCGGCCTGGCCGCGGCGGTGAGCGGCGGGTGCGGGAGCGAAAGCCGCGGGCTGCTCAGCCGCCTGTTCCGCGGGCGGATGCTGTGCGACCCGTGCAAGCCGGCGTGTGACCCGTGCGCCACCGCCGCCCCCACCTGCGGCGGGTGCAACTAAAGTCGCCCACTCGCTCCGCGAGTGGGCCACGGCGAACCCCGGCCTCACCGCCGGGGTTCGTTCTTTTTGGTGAACCTTCCGCCCGCCTGCCACGTCTCTCTTTCGCACACAACACGGGCCACGGCCATGAAACGCTTCCAACTCAATCCCCGGTTCCAGCAGCAGAAGCAACGCTTCTGCTCCCCCCGCGGCTAACCCCTTCGACCCGTCCGGAACAGACACCGGCGGTCGGGCGGTCCCGCGAAGGGATCACCCGGCCGCCGGTTCGCGTTTCCACCCCTCGTTCCCACGCTCCGCGTGGGGAC
>JANNVG010000811.1:0-5700 GCA_031414395.1 Fimbriiglobus sp. | reverse complement strand
CGCGGGAAGCGGCCGTGCTGTTTCCGGCGTCGGCGTCCCTGATCTGCGGAGGCGTGGTGGCAGTCGCCGGCCGCTCGACCCGCCCGACAAGCACCTGCCCTGCCGCGACGACGCACGGCACCGGCCATTCTCCCCAGCTTTCCCAGCCGCCCCGTCGGAACCCCCGGCGGGGCGGTTTCCGTCCCCCCCCCGCGGTTTTCCAGTTGAATCCGGCGGGCGATTGGCGAAGGTGAGGGTGATGAGCTACGCCCTGTCCACCATCTGGTACGAGCGGCAGCGGTACCTGCCGGCCATCATGGCGGTGGCGTTCAGCGCCGTCCTCATCGCCGTGCAGGGCGGGCTGGTCATCGGCCTGCTGTCGATGATGTCGCGGCCGGTGGACATGACGACCGCCGACGTGTGGGTCGGCTACCCCGGCGTGCAGAGCGTGGACCTGGGCCGCGGCATCCCCGAGCGGTGGGCGGCGCGGGTGGCGGCCGAGCCGGGCGTCGAGCGGGTGGAGACGTCCACCGTCGGGTTCAGCCTGTGGACGCACAGCACGAGCGGCACGCAGGCCACGCCGGAGGTCATCACCGTCGTCGGCTGCCGCCTGCACCCCGACTCGCTCGGCGCCGTCGAGGCCATCCGCACCGACCCGGACCTGCTCGAGCGGCTGGCCGAGCCGATGACGGTCGTGGTGGACCAGGCCGAACTGCACCGCCTGGGCGTGAAGCGGGTGGGCGAGCAGGCGGAGGTGATCGGCCGGCGGGTGCGGGTGGTCGGGTTCGTGAAGGGCTACCGCAGCCTGGGCGGGCCGTACGTGTTCTGCTCGGTGGAGACGGCCCGCGCGCTGCTCAAGTACCCCCGCGGGGAGTGCAGTTACATCCTCGCCCGGTGCAAATCGCCCGAGGACGCGAAGCGGGTGACGGAGCGCCTGAGCCGCTACCCGCAGATGTCCGCGCTCACGTCCGAGGAGTTCTCCCTGCGGACCCGCGTCCACTGGCTGACCACCACCAAGGCGGGCATCGCCGTCGGGTTCACTGCCCTGCTCGGCCTGTTCGTCGGGTCGGTGGTGACGAGCCAGACGCTGTACGCGGCCGTCGCCGCCAGTCAGCGGGAGTTCGCCACCCTGCGGGCCATGGGCATTCCCAGTTGGCGGCTGAAGCTGACCGTGGTGGCGCAGTCGCTCTGGGTCGGCTTCTTCGGCCTGCTCGTCGCCACCCCGGTGTCGTACCTGACGGCCGAGGCGGCCAACCTGATCGGCACGCAGGTGACGCTCCACCCGACCATCATCGGCGTGGCCGTCGTGCTCACGCTGGCCATGGCGCTGGTGTCCGGGCTGGCCGCCCTGCGGTCGTTCCAGCACGTCGACCCGGCACACAACATCCGGTAATTGGGGTACGCGGAATGTCGGAACGCGGGCGAGCACCGGGCCTCTTCATCCTGCTGGCGGTCGTCCTGCTGGTCGGCTCGCTGGCCGTCGCCGGCTGGTTCTTCTTCGTCCCCCGCACGGACCCCAAGCCGCCGCTGAGGGCCGAAGACCTGGACGTGGTGTGTACCGGCCGCGTGGACACCCCGCAGATGGTCATCTCCCTCGACCCCGCCCAGCCCGGCCGGGTGCTCGACGTGTTCGTCACCGAAGGGCAGGAGGTGCAGGCCGACCAGCCTATCCTCAAGCTGGACGACTCCATCGCCGTCCACCGCCGCAAGCAGGCCGAGGCCGCCGTCACCGCCGCCACCATCGACCGCGACCGGGCGAAGGCCGAGGCGGCACGCTTCCCCGACACGGTGCGGATGCGGCGGGCGATGGTGGCCGCCGCCGCCGCCCAGGTGACGGCCGCCGAGAAGAACCTGGAAACGCAGAAGGCACTCGCCGGCGTGCAGAAGCCGGGCGAGGCTCAGGTGGCCGCACTCGAAGCGAGCGTGCAGCAGTTGAAGGAGTTGAAGAAGGCGGAGGAGATCGGCCTGGAGCAACTGGTGAAGGCGGAGAAAGACAAGTTCGCGGACCTGGCGGTGGCCGCCGCCGACGCCCGTCTGATGGCGGCCGAAGCCGACCTGGAACTGGCGAAGAAGGCGGAGAAGGAGTGCGTGCTGCTGGCCCCGGCCCGCGGTCACATCCTGCGGTTACAGGCCACCAAGGGGGGCACGCTGTCGCCGGGGTACATGCCGGCGGTGGTGTTCGCGCCGGCCGGCAAGCGGATCGTGCGGGCGGAGGTGGATCAGGAGTACCTGGGGAAGGTGAAGGAGGGGCAGGCGGCGGAGATCCAGGACGACAGCCGGCTGGAGTCGCCGACGGTGAAGGGGAAGGTGAAGAGCGTGAGCAAGTGGGTGGCCCAGCGGCGGACGCTCATCCTGGAGCCGGGCGAGATCAACGACGTGCGGACGCTCGAAGCCGTCATCGAACCCGACGACGACAAAGACCTGGTCATCGGCCAGCGGATGCGGATCACCATTAAAGTCAAGTAGGTCGTGGTCGAGCGACCGCGGAGCGGGAGCGAGGCCCGACGACGAATCACAACTGGAACCGGGAACGCAGTGACCGGGTGAGGGCCATCCCACCCGGTCACTGCGTTCCCGGTTCCAGTGTCGGGCCTCACGTCCCCTGCGGGGACGTTCGACCGCGACCTACTTCACGCCTCGCCGCTTCAGCACTTCTTTCGCCGCCTTCGTCGGCCCGGCGTCCGCGTGCCCGGTGGCCATGTCCTTGATGACGGCAATCGCGTCGTCCGTGCCGATGGCGTCGAAGATGTGGATGGCGGACTCCTCGCGGTGCCAGCGGCGGGTTGTGGACACCTGCGGGGAAACGACAAACCCAAGCCCGTATGACACCTCATCAGGCGGATCCGCCGATAACTCGGCCCGTTTTTGCTGGCGGATTACGCACCTACCGTCACCCCCCTCCTCCGGTACGAGCTGGTAGTCGCGGTAACGGTCGTTCGCATCCATCTCGCCGCGGCAGAGCCACTTCAACCGGACGCGGTGGTCCGGCTTCTCCGCCCGCTCCCACGCTTCCGGAAGGCTGAGGGCGAGCCGAAGGTCGTACCGGCTGAGTTCTCGGTATGCCGGCTTCCAGACTTCATCCTTTTCGCTGAACAGTGCGGTGAGGAGTTCCGCCGCTCGCGCCGCATCCAGTTTCAACGGCCGTAGTCTGGTCTTCAAGAACTCACACACGCGGGCAGGGTCACGCAAGCAGCGGTTCACCACCGCGGGCAGGTGGGCAACGAGGTCCGGATGTTCCCACCCGTTCAGCATCCGTAACCCGGTCACGTATCGGGATTCGGCCACGGACTTCGCTTTCAAACGGGCGACGATTTCCGCCGCGTCCTTCGTCGGCCCGGCGTCCGCGTGCCCGGTGGTCATCCGCCGCAACACCGCCTCGGCCTCCGGTGTGCCGATCTGTTCCAACACCTGAAGGCCGAGCTGAACCCGCTTGCGGTCGAGAGCGAACTCGTCGTCCCTCACCCACGCGGCGAGACCGGGGTGGATGACCGCACCGTATGAGTGGCGCGGAGTGATATGGGTCAGGAGGTACCAGTTCGGCTGTCGCCCGTCGGGCGGCTTCAGGGTGGACGTGCTATCGCTCAACGCCCGACGGTGCTTGTCCGGGTCGTCGAGTCGCTCGTAGCGCTGCAACTGCCAGATCAAGCCCAGGCGGTTCTTCTGGCGATCGGTCTTGGCCAACTCCCAAGCCGCGGGAACCGAGACGGCAAGCCGCACATCGTACACCAGGAGTTCCTCGACCGCCGACTTCCATTCGGCCGCGGTCTCGCTGTCCAACCGGGCGATGAGATTCCCGATCTCTCCCTCCGTGCGGCTGAACGGGAGAAGCTTGCGGTTCAGGAATTCCGTAGCCGCTTTCGGTTCGGCCAGGAGTCGGCACACCAACATCACAGAGGCGGGACGGTCATACCACGCGACCGAGTTGGCCCACAGGCGGTTGAACTCTTTCTCCTGCTCGGCGGACAGCACCACCTTCGGCACCGGGGCGGCGACGGCGGGAACGGTGAGCAGCAGAAGTGCGAAGGGAAGCAGTCGGGTCATGGTACGCTCCGCGGGGACGCCTGATCATACCCGCTCAGTCGGCCGGAAGCACCTCCCCGCCGGCGCGGGTGGTGAGCGCCGCCAGCGTGCGAACGCTCATGCTCTCGCGGACGAACCGCACGCTGCCGTCGGCCAACGCCGCGTTCGCCCCGCCACTGTGGAAGGCGTACACTTCGTAGGCGTTGGTGCAGTTGATCGCGCACTCGCCGACGGTGGTGAACCCGTCCGCACTCGTGCCCTCGATGCCGAACCCCTTCTGGTGGTCGGCCCACACCCCGCCCGTCACCACCCCGTTGCCCGCCCCGCCGAACGGCGGGGTCTGGTCGGTCACGCGGCGACCCTTCACGAAGTAGTCCGGGCGACCGGCGTCTTCGGTGAACAGTAGCGTGTTCGACATGCCGTCGGTGATGTCGGCCACCCGCGAGCCGGTGCTGCTCATCACGCCACGCCAGATGGTGCCGTAGCCCGCCGGGTTCGGGTAGTTCAGGTACGCGAGCAGCGGCATCGCCACCACGGACACGTTCGTGTAGTCCCACGCCGCCCCGCCGAACGGCGACCCGGGCACACCCACGACCGCCGACGAGCCGAGGCGGTTGCCGTTCGGCGTGCTCGGGCAGAGGAAGGTTTTCACGCTCGCGGCGCGGGCGTTGGCGTTCGGCGGGTCATACCAGTTGGCGGACAGGGTGTAGATGTTGCGGACGTTCCCTTGCTCCAGGTAGGGCAGCACGAGTGCGGCCCACCCGTGGAACGGGGCGGCGGTGGTGTTCGACGGCGGGTACTTCCCTTCGGCGACTTCGTAGTTGGCACACGCCAGGGCGATCTGCTTCAGGTTGTTCTGGCACTGGAGGCGGGCGGCGGCCTCGCGGACCTTTTGCACGGCCGGCAGGAGCAGCCCGATCAGGACGGCGATGATGGCGATGACGACGAGCAGCTCGATGAGCGTGAAGGCGGTGCGGCGCATGGGGGAAGTGTAGCGAACTCGGTGTTGTCGGGCGGGCCGTGGTTTCGCGGCAGCGAAACGAGACCCGCCGCCCCGTCGCTCAGGCGGTTGGTCGGCGGGGCTCCTCCGCCTGAAGGCGGAGATCGGCCCGCCCTACGAAAGCAGCCCTACTCGTACTTCTGGCCGGTCAGCTTGAGGAACGTGGCGTGGAAGTCGAACTCGCGGGTGCGGACGCTCGCCACCCCGCCGGCCGTCACCAGTTCGGCGAGCGCCCGGCGGTCCGGCTCGGACTCCATGTCGAACGTCACCCGCTCGCCGTCGGTGCGGATCACGTCCGCCTTCCGCTCGGTGTGCTCCTGCTTGAGCGCGAGCGGAGAATCCAGGGCCACCAGCTTGCCTTTGCACACGATGCCCACGCGGTCGCAGATCTTCTCCACCTCGGCCATGTCGTGCGTGGTCATCACCACCGTCGCCCCTTCGGAGACACGTTCGCGCAGAATGCGATGCACCACGTCGGCCGAGTGGATGTCCAGGTTGGCGGTCGGCTCGTCCAGGTACAGCACCTGCGGGCGGTGGAGGAGTGCTCGCGCGAGGAGCAGTTTCTTCTTCATGCCGAGCGAGTACCCGCGGACGGGCACGTTGGCGGCGTCGTCTAGTTCGACCATGCGGAGGCAGTCCCGCACCCGCAGCCGCGGCACGTGGTACAGGTCGGCGAAGAACTCCAGGTTGCGCTTGCCGGT
>JANNVG010000810.1:0-3794 GCA_031414395.1 Fimbriiglobus sp. | reverse complement strand
ACCGGGAACGCAATGACCGGGTGGGTGTGAACTCACCCGGTCACTGCGTTCCCGGTTCCATGTCGGGCCTCACGTCCCCTGCGGGGACTGTTCGACCGCGACCTACACCTTCCCCAGCACGCCATCGACCACCCAGCAGCCTCGCACGTGGACGCCGTTCGGCTCGCGGCAGTGGCTCAACACGTCGGGGTGATCGCAGCCGGCTTCTTCGAGCGCGTCGGCCAGGATGGGCAGCAGGGTGAAGTTGCGCGTGTCGTAGGCGGTGCGGGCGAGCGCCACGGCCGACTCGGAACGCCACCGCGGGTCGAACGCGACCGGACGGAACGGGTTGCCGAAGATGTCGAGTAGCAACGCCTTCTGGTGAAGATGCTCCTCTTCCGGATCATCGGGGGCGTTGACGCTGGCATCGAAAATGTCTTCGATCGCGTACTCGATGCCGTCTTCGATACTGGATTCGCACACCCACCCGGCAGCGCTTGCCGCGTACATTTCACTGCCGTGAAGTGTGCCCTCAACTGCAACGCCATGTTCGATCAAAGGGAGCAATTCCGTCGCATGTGATTTGCCGTCCGCCACCCACTCCGCGAGTTCGACCAAGTTGCGGTGATCTTCGACCAGATGCCGCCACAGCCGACGAACGGCCGCACAGCCAAATAACCTGACCTTCCGCTCTGGGTATGGGTCAACCGCCCCAGACACTGGGAACAAGGTGCGGAGCGCACGGACCATATTCATGGGGTAGGCCGGTTGAACCACGTTCAACCACTCGTCTTCAGTCATCCCCCGCCCTCCACGCTCGGCTTCGCCTCGCGGCCCGCCTTTCGCCGGCGTTCGATCTCGGCCATGCGTTCGCGGATGGTCGCCTCGAAGCCGCGGTCGGTGGGGGAATAGTACACCGCGTCCGACGGGATGTACTCCTGGTCCACCCACCCGCCGTCGCCGTCGTGGGCGTACTGATACCCGACGTGCCCGAACTGCTTCGACCCCTTGTAGTGCGAGTCGCGGAGGTGCTTCGGCACCGGAAGGGTCCGCCCCTCCTTCACGTCCTTCGTCGCCATGCCGATGGCCACCGTGCAGGCGTTCGACTTCGGCGCGGTGGCGAGGTAGCACACCGCCTGCGACAGGTTCAACTGACACTCCGGCAGGCCCACCCGCTCCACCGCGTCCCACGCGGCGTTGGCCACGAGCAGCGCCTGCGGGTCGGCGTTGCCCACGTCTTCGGACGCGAAGATGACCAGCCGGCGGGCGACGAACCGCGGGTCTTCGCCGCTCTCGAGCATCCGGGCGAGCCAGTAGACGCCGGCCTGCGGGTCGGACCCGCGGAGCGACTTGATGAACGCCGACGCCACGTCGTAGTGCGTGTCGCCGGTCGGGTCGAAGTCGAGGACTTTGCGTTGGATGCTGTCTTGGGCGAGGGCGAGGTCGAAGAGGATTGCTGACGAGCCGCGACCGCCAGGGAGCGGGTTCGATTGTCCGCTCCCTGGCGGTCGCGGCTCGTCCAGGCACGACCGCACACCAATCTCCAGCGCCGTCAGCGCCCGCCTCGCGTCGCCGTCGCACGCCTCGCACAAGAACGCCAGCGCGTCGTCGGTCAGTGACACCTGGGTGTCACCGAGGCCGCGTTCCGAATCGGCGAGCGCTCGTCGGATGACGGTGGCGATGTGCGCCCGCGTCAGCGCTTCAAAGCTGAAGATCTGGCTCCGCGACAGCAGCGGCGTGTTGATGGCGAAGAACGGGTTCTGCGTCGTCGCCCCGATGAGGATGACGACTCCCTCTTCCACGTCCGGCAGCAGCACGTCTTGCTGGCTGCGGTTGAAGCGGTGGATCTCGTCGAGGAACAGGATCGTCCGCCGCCCGCGGTCTTCCAGGTCGTGCCGGGCCTGCGTGAGCACTTCACGAACATCTTTGATGCCCGCGCTCACCGCGTTCATCGGGCGGAACAGGCCTTTCGTCTGGTTGGCGATGACGTGGGCGAGGGCAGTCTTGCCGCACCCCGGCGGGCCGTAGAAGACGAGCGAGTTCAGTCTATCCGCCTGCAACATGCGGCGGAGCAGCTTGCCGGGGCCGAGGAAGTGCTCCTGCCCGACGAACTCGTCGAGGGTGCGTGGCCGCATCCGGGCGGCGAGCGGGCGGGCGGCGGTGCGGTGGTCGGCACGCACGGAGTCGAACAGGTCCATCGGGCGACCCGGTGAGGTGTGGATTTGTGTTCAGTATATCGGACGGAGGTGGAACGTGTGCCGTGTCTTCGCCGCGAGCTTGCGAGCGCCTTCAGCACGCTCGCAAGCTCGCGGCGAACATCACGGTTTAGCCGGCCCGGTGCTGCCGCTCCTCTTCGTACTTGTGCAGCTTGTTGTAAAGCGTCTTCAGGCTGATCCCCAGTTCGTCGGCCGTCCGCTGCTTGTTGAACTTGTTCTTGGCGTACATCTGGAGGATGTACTCCATCTCGATGTCGGCGAGCGTCTTCGGCGGGCCGTCGGCAATTGGCGCAGCCTGCCCGTAGCCCGGTGGCATCGGCATTTGCGGGTACGGCTGCGGCATGGGGATCGTCGGCGGGCCGTAGACCGGTGGGAGGGCGGCGAACCCGCCCCCGCTCCGCACCTCTTGGGGCAGGTGGTCGGGGGTGATCGGCCGCCCGCCGCTCACGATCCAGGCGTACTCCATCGCGTTCGCCAGCTCCCGCACGTTCCCCTGCCAGTGGTGGGTGAGCAGCGTCTGGATCAGTTCTTGGGTCACCAGGTCGGCCACCATCTCCGGCGGGCGCTTGGCGGTGCGGGAGAGCAGGTGAACGGCCAGACCGGGGATGTCCTGCTTGCGGTCGCGGAGCGGCGGCAGGTGGATGGGGAACTGGTTCAGGCGGAAGAGCAGGTCTTCGCGGAACCGCCGCTCGGCCACCATCTGTTTCAGGTTCTTGTTGGTGGCGCACACCACCCGCACGTCCACGATGATCGGCTGGTTCTCGCCCAACCGCTGGATCTCGCCGGCTTCGAGGAAGCGCAGCAGCTTGGCCTGCACGTTGATGTCCAGTTCGCCGAGTTCGTCCAGGAACAGCGTGCCGCCGTTGGCCACTTCAAAGAACCCCTTGTGGTCGCGGTCGGCGCCGGTGAACGCCCCCTTCTTGTGGCCGAACAACTGGCTCTCGACGAGCGTGTTCGACAGCGCCCCGCAGTTCACCGGGATGAACGGCATGTCGGCTCGGCGGCTGTTCGTGTAGATGGCCCGTGCCACCACTTCCTTGCCGGTGCCCGTCTCGCCGGTGATGAGGATGCGGGCGTCGGTCGGGGCGAACTTCTCGACGAACTGGATGACCGGCTGCATGGCCGGGCTGCCGCCGATCAGCCCGCCGGGGCCTTCCGCCGCCTGCACCCGTGCTTCCAGCGCCGCGGCTTTGCTCTTTAGCCGCTTCTTATCGCCGGCCCGCAGCAGCACCGCTTCAATCTCGGACATCTTGCACGGCTTGCGGAGGTAATCGCACGCGCCCAGCCGCATGGCCTGCACCATGCTCTCCTCGCTGGCGTACCCGGTCATCATCACCGCGTCGGTGTCGGGGGACGCCTGCTTCAGCCGTTGCAGCACGTCGATGCCGGTCATGTCCGGCATCCGGATGTCCAGGATGGCGATGTCGAACGTGTGCGCGGCGATGGCCTGGAGCGCGGTGGTGCCGTTGGGGCACACCACCACGTCGTGGCCGAGGCGGGGCAGTTCGGTCCGCATGAACTCTTGCAGCGTCCGCTCGTCGTCGACGAACAGCACGCGGAGCCGGTTGTGCGGGGAGGTCGCCGTGGGTGCCAAAGGTC
>JANNVG010000809.1:0-4100 GCA_031414395.1 Fimbriiglobus sp. | reverse complement strand
CCGGCGCGCCCGGCACGACGGATGTGCCGGCGGGAGGGGTTGGGGTGGTTGAAATGGGGTGCGAGACGTTACATTCGGTCCCCCAAGGAGTGCGAGATGATCGTGGTCACGTCAAGACACGGCGCGATTGAGATTCCGTCGGGCATCCGCGACTTGGCTGCGTTCCGCGAGTGGATTCACTTCGCCGAGTTGCCGGAGAAACTGCCCATCCACTTCTTGCGCGGCGAAGTGTGGGCGGACTTCGCCCGTAATGAACCAATCGACAACGTCATACTGCGTGGCGCACTCACTGCCAAACTCCACCGCTTCGAGGATTCCCCGCAAGCGGGGTACTTCTTCACCGTCTGGATGCTCTGGTCGAGCGACAAAGTGGGGATCGCGACTGTCCCGGATTGCGGGTACTTCACGAAGCGCTCGCTCAAGTCAGGCCGCGTGCGGTTCTCGGGCGGCGGCAACCGGAAGCACAACGACACGGAGATTATCGGCGCAATCGATATGGTCTGCGAGATCGTGAGTGACGCATCCGAGGTGAAGGACACCGAGTGGTTGATGGAGTCGTACTTCGCGGCGGGGGTGAGCGAATACTGGCTGTTCGACGTGCGGCGCGACCCACTGCGGTTCGACATCTTCGAGCGCGGCACGTCGAAGTACGTCCGCATGCGGTCGCGCGCCGGTTGGGTGCGTTCAGAGGTGTTCGGCAAGTCGTTCCGACTGACACGCGGCAAGACGCGTCACCCGTTCCCATCGTTCAAGTTTGAAGTCCGCTGACGAATGCGATCGATCGCCCACGCCGCCGCCTCTCGCACGACTTCCTCCGCGTCGGTCAGCGCTTTCTCCAGAGTGGGCAGCGCCCGCTCGTCGCCAACGTTCCCCAGCACGATCGCGGCGTTCCGCAGCAACCCACCGCGGCGATTCCGGAACAGCGACGTCTTCTTGAACCGCTCGCGGTACGCGTCGGCGTCCAGCCCCAGTAGTTCCACCGGGTCGAGCGACTCCATCGCCGGGTCGTGCGGGAACGCACCACCGCTACTCTTCCGGTTCCACGGGCACACGTCCTGGCACACGTCGCACCCGAACAGCCAGCTCCCCACCGGCTCGCGCAGCTCCAACGGGATGGCCCCGCGGAGTTCGATGGTCAGGTAGCTGATGCACTTCGTGGCGTCGAGCACGCCCGGTTCGGGGAACGCGTTCGTCGGGCACGCATCCAGGCAGGCCGTGCAGGTGCCGCAGTGACTCGCCGTGTGCGGTGAGGAGACTGGCAACTCGATGCTGGTGAGCAGTCCGGCGAGGAAGAAGAAGCTGCCCCGCCGCTTGTGGATGAGCATGGTGTTCTTGCCGAACCAGCCCAGCCCGGCGCGGCGGGCGAAGTCGCGCTCCAACAGCGGGGCGGAATCACACGTACCGTGCGCGTAGCCGCCGGGCACCTCGGCCATCAGCCACGCACTCAGCTCGTTCAGTCGGTCCCAGATGACGCGGTGGTAGTCGGGACCGTGGGCGTAGCGGGCGACGCGGCCGGAGACCTCACCCCACGTCCCCCTCTCCATGGGAGTGGGTGAAGAACCTACCCCCCCGGCCCCCCTCCCTAAGAGGGAAGGGGGAGCAAGACTCTCTCCCCCCTTCCTCCCAGGAGAGGGGTGGCCGGGGGGGGTAGGTTCATCTCTTCCTCCCCCCCTTCCTCCCAGGAAGGGGGGGCCGGGGGGGGGTAGGTTTCTTTCCATTCCCCCGCCCCCGTACTCCATCCCCAGCATGACCACGCTCCGCACCGATTCGACCACCGAAGACGGGTGCCGGCGGTGTTCGCGGTACTTGTGCAGGTAGGCCATCTCGCCGGCGAACCCGCGGTCGAGCCAGTCGGTGAAGCGGCCGAACCCGTCGGCGTCGGTCGCCGGTGCCACGCCGAACAGGGTGAACCCCCGCCGCTCCGTCTCGCGGCGGAGGCGGTCCACGAGCGGTTCTTGTTCCGGCGGGGTGTTATTCATGTGTCGCACGGAACTTTTTTCAGAACCGGCGGGAGGGTGAAAGTTGCGTCCGGCATTCCCCGTTCTATCCTTTGTCGCCCATTCTACCCACGCCCGCGTGGTGCCCGTATGCCCACCACCCCGCCCCGCCGCCCGCCCGCCGTGGCCCCCGCCAGCCCGGCCACGCAACCGGTGTCGGCCGACACGTCGCACACCACCGGGCCGAAGTCCGGGTCGAAGGTGCTGCCGCCCGACTCGCGGGTCGGGCGGTACGTCGTCCGCAAGCCGCTCGGCAAGGGCGGCATGGGGTGCGTGTACCTGGCGTGGGACGACGACCTGCGGCGGACGGTGGCGGTGAAGGTGATGCACCCGGAGCTGGCGAACGAGAGCGAGCACCGCCAGCGGTTCCTGCGGGAAGCTCGTGCCGTCGCCGCCCTGAACCACGACAACGTGGTCAACATCTACGAGGTCGGGCACAGCAACGGGCTGGTGTTCTACGCCATGCCGCACCTGACGGGCGTGAGCCTGGTGCAGTTCCTGCACGAGCGCGGGCGGCCGTCGGTCACGGCCGCATGTCGCATCGCCCGCGAGATCGCCAGCGGGCTGGCCGCCGCCCACGCGCACAACCTGCTGCACCGCGACATCAAGCCGGGCAACATCTTCCTCGAAGCCCCCCGCGGGCGGGTGAAGCTGCTCGACTTCGGCCTGGCCACCTCCGCCAGCGGCGACGGCCGACTGACCCAACCGGGCATGGTGGTCGGCACGCCGGCGTACATGTCGCCCGAACAGGCCCGCGGGCTGCCGCTCGATGCCCGTGCCGACCTGTTCAGCCTGGGCGCGGTCATGTACCACCTGACGACCGGGCGGATGCCGTTTGAAGGGCCGGACTCGTTGGCCGTGCTCACCGCCCTGGCCGTGGACACGCCGGCACCCGTGCGGGGGGCGAACCCGAAGGTGCCGGCCCGCCTGGAAGCGCTCATCGACCGCCTGCTCAGCAAGAGTGTGGCCGGCCGGCCGGGCAGTGCGGTCGAGGTGGTGGCCGAACTGAAGGCCATCGAGAAGGAACTGGCGGAAGGGGTGACGAACGGCCTGACCCTGCCGGTCGCGGTCGAGGGCATCGTCGATGCGGACGTCGACGCCAGCCCGTCGTCCGACGGCGACCCGATGACCCCGGTGCCCACCCGCCGCCGGCGCAAGAAGAAGGGGAGGAAGGCCAAGTGGCGGCGGTCCCTGGACCTCGGCCTGATCGCCGCGGGGGTGGCCGGCCTGCTCGCGCTCCTCCTCGGCGTTACGCTGCTGCTGGCGAACCTGAACCGCACGCCGGCCAAGGCGAACACGCCCACCACCTCCGCCGCGCCGACACTGCCCGCCCGAGACGACACCACCCGCCCCTGGCCGGTGGTCGCCGACGGCCGCACTCAGTGGTGGTGGAACGACCTGGACGGGCAGCCGAAACTGCTGCCCGACTGGTGGCGGCCGGGGCAACCCGTCCCGCCGGGGTTCCAGGCGCCCACCCGCCCGCGGGATTGACCCACCTGGAACCGGGAACGCAGTGACCGGGTGGGTTGGATTCACCCCACTCACTGCGTTCGGGGTTCCACCCGGTCACTGCGTTCCCGGTTCCCCCGCCCCATTGCCACCGCCGCGCCCGCGCCGGACGATACTCCCATCCCCGCCCACACTGCCCGGACCCATCCGGGGCGGGGTTCAGGAGTTCCCGTCATGCGTGCGCTTGTGATCGCGATCGCGGCCGTCCTCGTCGGACAGGTCGCGTTCGCCCAAGACAAACCCAAAGCCGACCCGCCCAAGCCGGCCGAGGTGAAGCTGCCCGACGGCGTCACCAGAGGGGCGACGGTCGAGGGCATCACCGAGTACAAGCTGAAGAACGGCCTCCGCGTCCTGCTGCTGCCCGACCCGAGCCGCCCGAAGGTGACGGTGAACAACACCATCTTCGTCGGCAGCCGGCACGAGGGGTACGGGGAGACGGGCATGGCCCACCTGCTCGAGCACATGCTGTTCAAGGGCAGCCCGAAGATCCCGGACGTGCCCAAGGCCCTCCGCGACCACGGGGCCGACTTCAACGGCACCACCTGGCTGGACCGCACCAACTACTACGAGACGATGAACTCCGGCGACGAGAAC
>JANNVG010000808.1:0-6079 GCA_031414395.1 Fimbriiglobus sp. | reverse complement strand
CCCGCCCGCCGGCGCGGTTTCGTTTTGGGCGGCTTGACCCGGCGGCTGGGGGGGTGCGGGGGGGGGGCCGGGCGGGGCGGGGGGGGGGGGGGGGGCCCCCCCCCCGTGTGCCGGGGGGGGCCCCCCCCCCCCCGCTCCCGGGAGCCGGTTGATTCCCCGCCCGACACCAAGCGATGGTCGGACCACTACACAAACCACCCCGCTCCACCGCTGATAGCCCTGGGCGTCACACCTGCCCGCGTGCCCCCCCGCTAGGACTCTGGCGAACTTGGGAGGCAAAGGAGTTGAAGACGACGACGCAGCCCCGGCGGGACGACCCATTTCAGGGTCGCCCCGCCGGGGCTGCTCACGCCAACGGGTCGCCGTTGGTGGCACTCGCGGGCGGGCCACCTTACGCCACGATTTTCTCGACCACCTTGCCCTCGCGGAACAGTTGGATCGGGCGGCCGGTCGGGGATTGCAGTTCGGTCGTGTGCGGGATGCCCAGTTGGCCGAAGATGGTGGCGGCGATGTCGTCCGGGGTGCAGCCGTCGCGGTCGGGGGCCATGCCGCTGGCGTCGGTCGCCCCGTGCACGTACCCCTTCTTGAGGCCGCCGCCGGCCAGCACGCAGGCCATGCTGCGGGCCCAGTGGTCGCGGCCGACGTTCTTGTTCACCTTCGGGGTGCGACCGAACTCGCCGGCGCACATGACGATGGTGCTGTCCAGCAGTCCGTTCGCGTCCAGGTCGGCGATGAGCGCCGCCAGCCCGCCGTCGAGCGACGGCATGAGTTTGTTCTTGTGCGACTCGAACGTCTTCTGGTGCGTGTCCCACCCGCCCATGCCGATGGTGACGAACCGCACCCCGGCCTGCACCAGCCGGCGGGCGGCCAGCCCGCTCGCGGCCAGCGGGCCGGTGCCGTAGCTGTCGCGGACCTTCTGCGACTCGCTGGCCAGGTCGAACGCCTTCTTCGTCTTGTCGGACCGCAGGATGTCGAGCGCCTGCTGGTGGAAGGTGTCCAGGCCGTCGGCCAGGTCGCTGTTCTGGTCCACCCGGCGGAAGCCGTCGTCGAACGTCTTGAGCAGCTTGTCCTTCTTGTCCAGGTCTTCCAGGCTCAGGTTGTTCGGCAGGCTGATGCCCCGCAGGCGGAAGGTGGCCGCCTTCGGGTCCTTGCCGCCGCCGCCGCCGGCCCCTTCCACCAGGAACGGGTTGTACGAGGTGCCGAGGAAGCCGGCGGTGCCGGCCTGCCCGCCGCGGAGGTCCATGAAGGTGACGAACGGCGGGATGCCGCTCTCCACCGGCAGCATCTTGGAGGCGACGGAGCCGAGGGCGGGGTATTGCAGCGCCGCGGTCGGTTTGTTACCCGTGGTCATGAACACGGTGGCCGGGCCGTGGCTGGGGATGGTGTGGTACAGGCTCCGCACCACCGTCACCTTGTCGGCCTGCTCGGCCATCTTGGGCAGCGTCTCGGCGAACTCCATGCCGGCCGCTTTCGTCTTGATGTTCTTGAACTCGCCGCGGATACCCTCGGGCGCGTCCGGCTTGTTGTCCCACATGTCGATGGTGGCCGGCCCGCCGGCCAGCCACACCAGGATGACGCTCTTCGCCTTCCCCTTCGGGCCGGCGGAGGTGCCCTCCTTCTTTGCGGCGGCCTTCGCCTCGGCGGCGAGGATGCCGGGCAGGGTCAGGCCGAGCGCGCCGGCGGCGCCGATCTGGAGGAAGTTGCGGCGGTGGAAGCGTTCGCAGTCCATGGTCATCGCTCCGAGGGTGGAGGGAGGAGGGTCGGGTGATTTCGTCTTCGCCGCGAGCATGTACGGCGCTCGCGGTGCTCGCGGCGAAGATGCGGTTCTAGTGATTCAGGATGAACTCGCGTGTATTGATCAGCGCCCACAGCACGTCTTGCAGCGCGGTGGCGCGGGTCTTCTCGTCCTTGATGTACTTCACCGCCTCGTGCTTCTCTTTGTCGGTCGGCAAGCGGGACAGGGTGCCGAGGAACAGCTCCTCGACCGTTTGCTCGTCGGTCGCCTTCGCCTTCACCAGGGCGGCGATGCGGCGACTCTGAGACAGCTTGGCGGCGACGGTCGGGTCGGTCATCCGGAAGAGCGTCTGCGGCAGCGCCAACTCCGCCGCCCGCTCGCAGTCGCAAGCGGTGGTGCGGGGCGGGCGGCCGAAGATGCGGAGGGCGTAGGCCACTTGCGAGTTCAGCCGGCTGGCCCCGATCTCGGTCATCTTCTTGCCGGTCGGGGCGTCGGCGGCGAAGTTCTCGTCCACGTCGCACGCGGCGTTTAGCACGTCCACCACCTGTTCGGCCATGAGCGGGCGGATGTAGCTGCGGGCGTAGTTGTTCTTGTCGAACTTGTTGGTCTCGTTCGGGGCCGACGACAGTTGGTAGGTGCGGCTGTTCAGCACCAGCGCTTCGAGCTTCCGCAGGTCGTAGTCGCTCTTCACGAACTCGGCGGCCAGGGCGTCGAGTAGGCGGGCGTTGGTGGGCGGGTTGGCCATGCTGAAGTCGTCCACCGGGTTGACCAGCCCGACGCCGAAGTAGTGCCCCCACACGCGGTTGACGAAGCTGCGGGCGAAGAACGGGTTCTTCGCGTCGGTCAGCCAGTCGGCCAGTTTGGCGCGGGTGTCTTCGCCCTTCTGGTGCGGCAGTTCCGGCCCGCCCAGGGTCTTGCTCGGCACAGTGCGGGTGGTCATCGGGATCGGCTTGAGAGGCGGCAGGCCTTTCGGCCCGACCGCAGAGGTCGTGGCGAAGTACATCTCCCGCACGTTCACGATCTGGTTGTTCTTCTCGCCGGCCGCTTCCTTCCGCTTCTTGTTCTCCTCGTCTGCCAGTTTCTTAGCGTCCGGGCTGCTGAACGAGTTGTTCGTACTCACCACCGGCGCGAACACGTTGGCGAAGCTCCAGTAGTCGTCCTGCGTCCAGCGGTCGGTCGGGTGCTTGTGGCACTGGCAGCACTCCAGCCGCACGCCTAGGAACGCCGCCGCCACCTTCTCGCCCCACTGCTCGATGGGCACCTGCGCCTGCCGCCGCCAGAACAGGTCGAGCGTCTTCTTGTTCTTGTACTCGCTGTCGAACCCGGCCTCCGGCGGGGTCGGCTTGCCGTCGGCGGCGATCAGCAGGGCGTCCAGTTTCTTGTTGAACTCCAGCCACTCGTCGGGGGTCATGGCGTCGGCGGAGGTGGCCGTCACGATGTCCCGCACGATCTGGTCGTACCGCACGTTGTCGGCCACCCGCTTCCGCAGCCAGTCGTGCCACATCTGGCTCCGCTTGTTCTGCGCCGGACCGTTCGGCTGCTCGAGCGCGACCGTGTTGTTGCCGGTGATGTCGCTCAGCTTGGTCGCCCACACGGCCGCGTGCAGCGGGTGCTTCAGCAACTCGTCGATCTTCTTCGCCCGCTTGTCTTTGGCGGTGTCTTTCAGGAAGGCCCGCACCTCGTCGGAGGTGGGCAGCACGCCGACCACGTCGATGGACACTCGCCGCAGGAACTCGGCGTCGCTCGAAACGTCCGACGGCACCATGTTCAGCAACTTCAGTTTGGCGAACACCTCGCGGTCGATGAAGCCGTCGGCTTTCAGGTCGGGGTACTTGGTGCCGGGCTTGGCGGGGGCGGGCACCAGCACGCGGATGGCCTTCACGCTGCCGCGGTACAGTACGGTCAGGCCGGCGTCGCCGGGGGTGCGGGCGGTCAGTTCGCCGAGCGGGGTCAGGTTGGCCACCGCGTCGTCCGAGATTTTGAAGTCGCAGAACGGGGTGATGTCTTCTTTGGTGCCGTCGGCGAACGTGGCGGTCACTTTCACTTGCACCGGCTTGGCGGTGTTCAGCACGGCGAAGTCGGGCGGGGAGACGGTCAGTTCCTTGATCTCACCCGAACCGGGGGTGTGCTTGGCACCGGCGGCGATCCACTCGCGGAACACGCGGTACTGCCAGCTCTGTTGGCCGAACCGCATCCCGCCGTCGTGCGGCATCTTGCCCGCCGCTTTCATCATGAACAGGCTGTCGTCCGGGTTCGTCGTGTCCACCCGCCGGCCCAGGTTGTCGCGGGTGATCCAGGCGTGGTCGGCGTTCGGCTCGTACCCGAACAAGGACAATCGGAAGCCGTTCTTCCCCTGGAAGCTGCCGTGGCACGAGCCGGAGTTGCACCCGGTTTTCGAGAGCAACCCCATGACGTGCCGCTCGAAATCGACCTTGTCCACCTTCCCGCCGGTGGGCAGATCGACTGCCCCGGCGAGGGCGGGGAGAAGGGCGCAAAGGCTGGCGGCGAGGAGAGTTCGGCGTGTCATGGCGGGTCCGTTCGCAATGTGCCAGCGGGGGAGGCTGACTCATTCAACCGCGGGGAGTGACAGAAGTTTCGGTCGCGGACGGATCGAACGCAAGAAAATTCCGGCGACGAAGTCGGGGTGTGCCGGTGTTGGAGGTCCCGCTTCAGCGTGATTCGGGGTTGTCACACTGAAGCGTGAACTCCAATACGGTCACGTCGGCAGCAGATCGGCCACGGCGATGTGGGCGGCGGGTGCGGCGAGCGGGGTGGCGAAGTCGGTGGCAATGAGTGTGGCGAGTGACGCGTACCCGAAGCCGAAGTCTTGGGTGGCGTCCGGCCGCGGGTCGCGGCGGACTTCGAGTACGTTGTCGGCGATGTTCAGGATCCAGTAGTCGGCGATACCCGCGGCGGCGTACATACTGGCCTTCCGCCCGCGGTCCTCCCAGAGGGTGGTTTCGCTCACCTCCACGACCAGCAACGCCGAGGTCGGGTTGGCCCGCTGCCCGTGAAACTGCCGTGGGGTGCCGAGGATGACGGCGAGGTCCGGGTCGGGCACGGACAGAGGGCTAAGGTCCAGAGTGTTTTGCACGCGCACCCAGTACGCCGACCCGAATGCCGCCTCGAGCGCGTCCCGCATGTAAGAAATGCCGATGGCGTGCCAGTTGGATTGCGTCATGGTGGTGACGACCTCCCCGCCGATGAGTTCGACCCGTTGGTCGTTGAAGAAGCCGAGGTCGTACATCCGCCAGAACTCGGCGGCGGTGAACCGTCGGCTGCGTGGATTCATGGTCATCGCAAGTCCTCCGAGCGGGTGGCCGACTCTCGCCGAGAGTCGGACGGGGAGTCGGCATGAGAGACAAGCGTGGAGTTGAGGAAGGCCGTCACACGCTCCACGCGGGATTCCCAGGTGTCGGCCCCTCTCCGACTCTCGGCGAGAGTCGGCCACCCGAACTGAGCGTTCACCCCCCGCAGCCGGGGCCGTCGTTGCCGGCCACCGCCTCGGCCATCACCTTCAGTTGGATGACGCTCCGCTCCTGCTCCTTCTCCAGGTACGCCCGCCCCTTCTTGATGTTCACGTGGTCCCACGGCAACTTCTCGCCCGTCGGCCGCTCCCGCTGGCTGTAGAAGCCTACATCAATCCCCAGGTCGTCGAACACCTTCCACCACAGGCCGGCGTTGAAGCACTCCTTCCACCCGTCCATGCGGGCGCCCCGCTTCCACGCCTCGTACAGCGCCGGTGACACCCGCCTGTCACCGCGGGTGAGGATGCCTTCGAGCAGGCTCGTCTCGATGTCGTGCTGCTTGATCTTCACCACCCCCTTGATCGTCTTCTGGCGGTGCAGGTAGTCGCCGGCCCAGCGGAAGTACTCGCGGGTCTGCATCCCGTTCCACTGGTACGGGGTGTGCGGCTTGGGCACGAAGTTGGACACGCTCGCCGTCACCTCCTTGTACCGCCCGGTGACTTCCCGGCTGATCTGGGCAATCGTCTCGGCCATCTCGACGATGCCGTCGAGGTCCGTCGTCCGCTCGCCCGGGAGGCCGCACAGGAAGTACAGCTTCACCTTCTGCCAGCCGTGTTTGAAGGCCTCCCGGCAGCCGGTGTACAGGTCGTCGTTCTTGATCCGCTTGCGAATCTGTTCCCGCATGTCATCGCGGGCGACCTCCGGGGCCAGGGTCAGCCCGGCCTTGCGGACGTTCTGCACCAGCCCCGGCAGGCTCCGCAGCTGGTGGTTAATCCGCAGGCTCGGCAGCGACACGTTCACCCCGAGCGGGGTGAACGTGTCGTACATCTTCTTGACCAGTTCCTCGAAGTGCGGGTAGTCGCTCGTCGAGAGCGAC
>JANNVG010000807.1:0-2865 GCA_031414395.1 Fimbriiglobus sp. | reverse complement strand
ACTGTCAGGCCTTCGGCCTGGGGGCGGGCGGCCCCTCGCTCGCGCATCGGGCTACCAGGTCGGGGCCGGGGGGTATAGTTCCAGAATGATTCCCCCCGCCGTCCTCGCCGCGTACCCGCCGGAGGTGCGAGACTGCACCTGGGCGCCGCTGCCGTCCGGCGGCGGGCTGAGTGGCGGGCGGGTGTGGCGTGGGAATGGGCGTGTCGGGCCGAAGATCGCACTCAAGCGGTGGCCGGCGACGTTCACCTCCGAACGGATGCGGGTCGTTCACGAGCGGATGCAGGCGGTAGCCGAACTCGACTTCACGAGCCGATTGAAGCCGACCACATCCGGTCAACTCCTAACCCGCAGCGACGGGCACTGTTGGGATGTCACTTGGTGGATGGACGGCACTCCCGACCTGCTGAACAATGCGTCGCCCGCTCAACTCCGCGCCGCCGGCTCCGCGCTCGCCGACCTGCACCGCGCGTGGCTTCCCGCACACGTTGTGGAGGCCCCCTGCTCCGCCATCGCCCGCCGGTTGAAACTCCTCGCGGACTGGGAGAAGGCCCGTTTCCGATTCACCGGACGCCCGGACGACGTGTCGGAAGTGGGGCGGACGGTGGAGGTGGTTCACGGACAACATGCAGCCGCTCGCCATGAACTGCATCGCCTCTCAAGCCTCCGCGGGCGGGTGGTCGGCATTCACGGCGACTTCTGGCCCGAGAACATCCTCTTCCAACACGACCGCCTGACCGCCGTTCTGGATTTCGGCAACGTCGGCTTCGATCACCCCGAGGTCGATCTCGGCCGGCTGTTCGCCGACGTGCCGGGTGCGGATCGCCCGCTGATCACCGCGGCGGTGGAGGCGTATCACGCGGCAGCACCGTTCGACCTGTCCGTTCCACTGGTGGAACTGCTGGCGTCCACCGGGCGGCTGTGCAGTCTGGCGAATTGGCACCTGCGGCTGAACGCCGGCTCGCCCGACGCCGGGCTGCTGTCCGCCGCCCTGCCCCGCGTCCGCCGATTGGTTTCGGCGATTCGTGCGGAGGCGGCGGGTTGACGTAAGTGCTTGGCGGGTATGGGATCTTCCACCAATCGGGCATTGTTCCACGGAGGGGTGGGGGGGAGGTGGAATGAAACCATCCGGAGCCTTCCGCACCACCGCCCGCCGCGGGTACAATCACCCCCACCCCAGCCATCGGACGAGGATCGCCCGTGACCATCGGCGCCGATTGCCCGCACTGTGAGTCGGTCTTCCAGGTCGCCGCCGAGTTGGTCGGCAAGTCGATGCGGTGCCCGAACCCCACCTGCCGGGAGGTGTTCACCGTGTCCGGCGGCACCGCCCCGCCAGTGGCCGCCCCCGTACCTGTGCCGGTCACCGGCGGGAACGTGGCCGACTACCTGCCGGTGATCGAGGCCGAGCGGCTCGACCCGCCCGCCCCCGTGGTGCCGGTGTTCGATGCCGAGCCGGTGGGGGTGGAAGTGTACGACGCCGAACCCGTCTACGCCCCGGTGCCGAAGGCCGCCCCGCTGCCGCACATCCCGAAAGCCGCGCCAATCCCGACCGCGTCCGCCGCCCGCAAGCCGCAGGTGATGGACTGGTCGGCCGAGGACGAGCCGCCCGGCGGGAAGCCGACCCGCCCGAGAACACGCCGCGACGACGAGTCCGACATCCCCATCCGCACCCGCACGCGGGGCGGCGGGCTGAGCGGGAAGGTGATCCTCGGCTCGCTGGTGGTGCTGCTCCTGCTGGTCGGCGGCGGCATCGTCACCTTCCTGTTGCTGGGCAAGATGAAGAGCGAGGAGCAGGACGCGACCGCCGCGGAGGCGCTGTTCCAGGAGAGCAAGTACGCCGAAGCGAAGCGGAAGTACGACGGGCTGGTGGCCGACTTCCCCGACAGCAACAGGGTGCCGCAGTACCAGTTCTTCGCCGCCCTGTCGCAGGCGCAGAACGATGCGTCGAGTGTGACGGTGAAGGACGACCCGACGGTCGCCCAGCGGTCGCTGGCCGCACTGATCGCCGAGCACGGCGACTCGCCGATGGCCCAGCCGAACACCGGATACGGGGCGGACGTGGTGCTCCTGGGGAAGAAGGTGTGCGACGCCATCGCCGCCCACGCCACCGCCCAAGTGGCCAAGTTTCAGGCGAAGCGGACGGACCTCCCACTGCTCGACAAGGCGGACAAGGCCGTCGCCGAGGGGCGGGAGTTGATCCCGACGGTGGAGAAGTTCCGCGACAAGAGCGGCATCACCCTGGACGACCAGCGGGCGGCCTTCGACAAGGCGGAAGCGGGGGTGCAGAAGGAGCGCGACCGCCTCGCCGCCCTCGCCCCGTGGCGGACCCTGTCCGACAACCCGACCGACGTGCGGATCGCCGACTTCGAGAAGGCGATGAAGGCGGTGGGGCTGGACAAGGACGGCGAAGTGCTGACGATGTCGGCCGGGGCGAAGACGGCCCTGCGGAAGGCGGTCGAGTACCGCCAGGAGCCGCAAGCCGCCGGCAACCCCCCACTCGAAACTGGTGTCACGCTGACCGTCGCCCCGCGGGTGTGGGGCACGCCCGACATCAAGCAGGTGGCGGGCAAGCAAGACGCCGTGTTCGGCATCGCCCACGGGGTGCTGTACGCGCTCGACATCCGCAACGGGGCGAAGCTGTGGGCCGAGAGGGTGTCGGCCGAGGCCCGCACCACCGACGCCCCGCTGCGGGTGACGCTCGCCGACGGTACGACCGACTGGGTGCTGGTGCCGAGCGTGCGGGCCGGGCAACCGGCGCTGACCGCGCGTGTCACTCTCACCGGCGAAGCCGCGTGGCACCAGCCGCTGCCGGCGCCGGTTCTCGGCAAACCCGTGCGCATCGGGGATCGGCTCATCGTCGCCCTGGCC
>JANNVG010000806.1:0-9818 GCA_031414395.1 Fimbriiglobus sp. | reverse complement strand
CCCCCGGGGGGGGCGGCCCCCCGGCTGGCCCCCCGGGGGGGTTTGTCCTGCTGACTCCCCCGTCCTGGGTGGGCGTCCGCCGGCGTCACACTCCCCCCCTGCATACCACCGGTCCCCCCCCCGCGGCTGGATGGCGGCCGTCATGCGGACCCCTCGACCGCGGGCACCGGCGGGCTTTCGCTCACTCGCCCTTCGGCCACTTCACCCCGCGGGGCCACCGGCGTCAGCCATAGCCCCACCGCCGCCACCGCCTCGGCCAGCGTCCACACGATCCGCAGCACCACCGCCACCGCCGCCGACACCGCCCCGAGCGGCGGCACCAGCATCCACTGCAACACCAACTCCCGCAGCCCGCCGCCGGCCGGCAGGAAGAGCGCCGCGAACCCGATCACATACGCCACGCACACGGCACACAGGTACTGGGCGAAGGTGGCCACCGTCAGCGGCACCGGGTCGGCCGACAGCCCGCACGCGGTCAGCCACGCGCTCAGCCCGAGCAGGCACCAGCCGACCATCGCTTGCAATATCCCGCGACCCACCAGCCAGACACTCGGCACGGGGATGGGCGGGGCGTCCGGCTTGCGATACTTCGCGGCCACGCGGCGGATGACCAGGTTCAGCCCGAACAGCGCCACCGGCACGAACGCCAGCCCGAACACCGAGTACGGCACGAAGTCGCGGTACTGCGGGTCGATGGCTTCCAGTTGCCCGCTGAACGGCAGCAGGCACGCCCCCAGCACCGCCCCGGCCGCCATGTTGGTGAGCGTCTCGTAGGTGCCCGTGACGACGACGACGACGGGCGAGGCGACGGTGCCCTTCAGCAGCCCGATCCGCATCAGGATGACCCACGCCTTGCCGGGGATGTACTTGCCAAACTGGCTGACGAAGTACGCCCGCACGCCGGCCAGCCAACTGACCGTCACGCCCTGCCCGCGGAGCAGCTGCACCCAGAACGTGCCCCAAAGGGTGTGACACGCCAAATACAGCACGCCGGCCGGCAGCAGGTACTCGACGCGGAACGTCAGTTGCTGTCGGACTTCGGGCTTGGTGAGCAGGCCGTAGAAGTGCCACCCGACCGCGGCGATAACGGCCACCGCCAGGGCGGTCTTCAACGCCAGGAACACGCGCTTGCGGGCGACGGACATAGGAAGGGATTGTATGAACCGCACCGGCGACGAACGCTCCCGGTCTCGCCCCCGCCCCGCGGCCCCTCCGCATCTGGGCGGCGGCACGGGGGTGAGGTCTGTTCACACTTCCCTATCCTTTCCCCCACCGCCCCCGCGAGCCGCCGAGATGGACATCCCCGCCAAGAAACTCGCCCGCCTGTTGCACGCCGACCAGCCGGCCGACCTGCGCGCCGCCGCCGTGCTGGTGTGCGCCGAACTGGGGGTGAAGGACGCCGACGCGAACGCCGAGATCGTCGCCCGCCTGAGCGACCCCGAACCGCTCGTGCGGCTGTACGCCCTCCGCGCCGCCGGCAAGCTGAAGATCGCCAAGGCCCTGCCGGTGCTGATCGACCGCATCCGCGGCGGGGGCGACGAGGCCCGCATCGCCGCCGAGTCGGCCGCCAAGCTCGGCGCTGAAGGGGTCAAGAAGCTGCAAGAGCTGTTGCACCACGTGGTGCCGGGCGTGCGGAAGTACATCGCCGCGGCGCTCACGTCCGACAGCGCGACCGGGGCCGACGCCGGCGTGGGCATTCTGCTCGACCGCGACCCGCAAGTGGCCGTCGCCGCCGCCAACGCCATCATCAGCCGCCTGCCGACCATGCCCGCCGACCGCAAGAAGGAGCTGGTGACGGAACTCCTCGCGGTGGCCAGAGACAAGAAGAACAAGCTGCCGGCGAGTGCCGAGGGGCCGGTGGTGAAACTGCTGGCGGCGCTGAACGACCCGGCCGCCGCCGACGTGCTGTGGGACCGCACCGCACCGGGGTACAGCCACGACGTGCGGGCGGCGGCCATGAACGCCGTCGGCGGGTGGGTGCAGAAGCCGACGGCCGAGCAGTGGAAGCGGCTGTTCGCGTCGGCCGTGGACCGCGACTTCCAGGTGGCCGCCCCCGCCCTCGTGCTGCTCACCCGCATGACCGCGAACGACAAGCAACTGGACGACTGGCTGGCGCTGATGAAAGCGCCCGACCTCGCCCCGCGGCGGCTGGCGGTGGAGAAGATCGGCGACCGCGACACGCCCGAGGTGGCCGCCGGGCTGATGGACCAACTGACCCACCCGGATCGCAACTTCCGCGACCTCGCACGCAGCAAGCTGGCCGCCCTCGACCACGGCCGGCAGGCACTCGTGAAGACGCTGCTGGCGTCGGACGCGCAAGACGAACTGTGGCCGCTGACGAAGTTGATCGCCCCGTTCGCCAAAGTGGTGACGGGCAAACTCCGCGCCGACGTGCTGGCCCGCGCGTGCAAGTTCCTGGAGGCCGACGACCACTGCACCGACCCACTCGTGTTCCTGCTCCGCGAGGCCGACGCCCCGGCGCTGCGGGACGAACTGTTCGAGCGGGCGGTGGCGCGGCGGAAGAAGAAGGACTACGAGACGGCGCTGAAGTACCTGAAGCTGCTGGCCCGCGACCCGTCGGTCGGGTTTGACGTGCGGTTCGAGTTGGCCACCGTCGGGCTGAAGCTGAGCGCGAAGAACGTGGCGGGCGACGCGCGGGCGACCGACCTGTGCCTACGGAACTTCAGTACGGCGGTGGGCCTGGACGCCGCGAAGACGCTGGACCTGGTGGGCAAGGCCAAGTGGCTGGACGCCGACGACCTGTTCTACGTGGGGTTCCACTTCGTCGAGCACACGGGGCAGGAGAAGGAGTTCGGCGTGGGCGTGCTGAAGCAACTCATCAAGGGGAGCAAGGGGAAGGCCGCCGCGAACGCGAAGAACAAGCTGAAGTCGCTCGGGGTGAAGTGAAGCAGGGTTCACCGCCGAGGGCACATGAGGGCACGAGAGGAAGGCGGAAGATTCACCACAGAGGCACAGAGACACAGAGAAGACCGGAGCAGGTCGAAAGACACAGAACACTCGCTCTTGCCTTCTCTGTGTCTCTGTGCCTCTGTGGTGAATCCTGGCTTCCCCCAGCCCCGTAGCCGACCCCGTCGTCCTCACCTACCCTTAACAATCCTCCCGGTCGGGGAACCCCTTCCCGCTCGCACCGGGACGCGCGCACGCACGAGCCGGCGGGGTCGCCTCGGCGACCACCTCCCTCCACCGCCCGCTCGCCGCGGCCGGGGTCCGCACCCCGAACCCGCTTGCGTCCGCTTGCCCTCCCGACAAGGACGACACCGTACCTATGACGCCCGACCAACCTCTCGCCCCCGGCCGCGTGCGGAAGAAGCGCCGGTTCCCGTGGCTCGCTCTCGTCGCCGCCGTCGGCACGCTCGGCATGTTCGGGGCCGGGCCGGAAAACCCGGCGGCCCACAGTTGGCAGCCGTTCGAGTTCCTCACCAGCCCCACCTACGGGTGGGGGGAGAAGGGCGGGCTGCTGTTGTGCGTGCTCATCGCCCTGGCCGGGCTGGGGTATGCCTTCTGGCTGGCCAAGCAGGTGTACGCGGCCGGCACCGGCACGAGTGCCATGCAGGCGGTGGCGCTGGCCGTGCGGCAGGGGGCCGACGCCTACCTGAAGCGACAGTTCCGGGTGGTGGCCGTGCTGCTGGTGGTGCTAGTGGCGCTCATCGTGGTGGCCAAGTGGCCGTGGCAGTTGGCCGGGTCGAGTGAGACGGCGACCGAGCGGATCGCCGTGACGCTCGGCCGCGGGGTGGCCTTCCTGATCGGCGCGCTGTTCAGCGCGAGCGTCGGGTTCATCGGCATGAGGCTGGCGACGGCCGGCAACCTGCGGGTGGCCCAGGCGGCCCGCACCAGCTTCGGCACGGCCATGCGGCTGGCGTACCGCTGCGGCACCGTCACCGGCATGTTCACGTGCGGGCTGGGGCTGCTCGGCGGCACCCTCATCATGCTCGTGTACGGGCAAGTGGCCGCGGAGCCATTGCTCGGGTTCGGCTTCGGCGGCAGCTTGTTGGCCCTGTTCATGCGAGTCGGCGGGGGCATTTACACCAAAGCGGCGGACGTGGGCGCCGACCTCGTCGGCAAGATCGAAAAGGACATCCCCGAGGACGACCCGCGGAACGCCGCCACCATCGCCGACAACGTGGGCGACAACGTGGGCGACTGCGCCGGCATGGCGGCCGACGTGTTCGAGAGCTACGCCGTCACCATGGTGGCGGCAGTCATGCTGGGCAACGCCGCGTTCGGGTACAAGGGGATGATCCTGCCCCTGCTGATTATGGCCGTGGGCGTGGTGAGCAGCATGATTAGCACGGCGCTCGTCGGCCGCGGCATGACCACCGGCAACGCGACGACGGCCATGAAGAGCATCAACTGGGGGTTCTGGCGGTCGGCCCTCCTGTCGGCCGTCGGGTTCGTCGCCGTCGGGTTCGTGTACCTGCGGTACGACGCCCAGTACATCACCGGCCTGGCGCTCGACCGCGGCATGTACTCGGAACCGGAAGTGCGGAAGGAACTCGGACTGCCGGGGGAGATCGCCGGCGTGAAGTACGCCCCCACCGGCCGCCCCGACCCCGCCTTCCACACCCAGAACGAGCCGCTGCTGACGGCCGCCCGAGTGGAAGCGCGGGAGAAGTGGAAGGCGCTGACCGCCGACGAGCGGACCAACTTGGCCGGCACCGAAGTCCGCCGCGGCCCGCAAGAGCAGGACACGATTCTGACCATCGCCCAGCGGCACTACTCCCCGCTGCCCGTCGGCGTGGACTGGAACGCCGTCATCTGCTGCCTCATCGGGCTGGTGCTGGCGGTGGCCCTGAACCGCTGCACCGAATACTGGACGAGCACCGACTATGCCCCGGTGAAGGAGGTGGTGAAGAGCTGCCGCACCGGGCACGCCACGAACATCATTTCCGGGCTGGCACTCGGCTACGAAAGTTCCGTGTGGGCGGTGCTGATTATCAGCGGGGCGTTGCTCGGCGCGGTGATGGTGTACACGAACACGCAGAACCTGCTGTTCATCGCGTTCGGCGTGGCCATGACCGGCGTGGGCATGTTGGCCCTCACCGGCGACACCATCAGCATGGACGTGTTCGGCCCCATCGCCGACAACGCGAACGGGGTGGGCGAGATGGCCTTCAACCGCGACGACTTCGGCCGCGCGTTGCCCGCCGACCACCCGGAGCGGATGCCCGAAGCCGAGACGACGGCCACCCGCAAAATCCTGGCCGACCTGGACGCCGTGGGCAACACCACGAAGGCCATCACGAAGGGCATCGCCATCGGCTCGGCGGTGCTCGCCAGTGTGAGCCTGTTCGCCAGCTTCATCGCCGTGCTCGTGACCGGGGCCGAGGAGAAGATCGGCCAACTGACGGTGGACGACTTCAAGCGCGGGTCCGCCAACCTGACCGTCGCCGACCCGTATGTGTTCATCGGCATGTTGATCGGCGGGGCGGTGCCGCTGCTGTTCAGCAGCTTCACCATCCGGGCGGTCGGGCGGGCGGCGTACCTGATCGTGAACGAGTGCCGCAAGCAGTTCCGCGACCCCGACATCTGGGCCAGCCGGAAGCTGCCCGACTACGGCCGTGTGGTGGACATCTGCACGGCCACCGCCCAGAAGGAACTGGTGGGGCCGGGGCTGCTCGCCATCGGCACCCCGCTGGTGGTCGGCTTCCTGCTCGGGCCGTATGCCCTCGGCGGGTTCCTGGCCGGCATGATCCTGGTCGGCCAACTGCTGGCGGTGTTCATGAGCAACGCCGGCGGCGCGTGGGACAACGCCAAGAAGATGATCGAGGACGAGCCGAAAGACCTGGAGAAGAACACCGGCAAGGGGAGCGAGAAGCACAAGGCGAGCATCACCGGCGACACCGTCGGCGACCCGCTCAAGGACACGGCGGGGCCGGCCATCAACCCGCTGATTAAAGTGATGAACATGGTGAGCCTGCTGGCCCTGCCCATCGTCATCAAGCACAACGTGCGGACGCCGGCGGACGACGGCTTCTGGGGCGTGGGGGCGACCGTGCTGACGGTGGCGGTGCTGGCCATCGCGTGGGCGTGGTGGCAGGCGAAGCGGGAGAGCGCCGCCCTCAAGCAGATCGACGAGGAGATGAACGCCCCCGCCACCCCGCACGACGGCAAGCCGGCCGGGGTGTGATTGGGTAGCCGCGAGCGAACGGCGAGCGCGTCGAGGTTCGACCCGCTCGCCGTTCGCGTTTCCGGTCGGGTGTCCTGACTGCGTCTCCGCCGGGCGTCTCGATGCACGACACCGACATCGAACTCGCGCCGGAGTGCGATCCCCTAGCGGCGTGAATTCTGGTGGTGTGGGGAGTCGAGTAGAATGACCGCACCCCGGAGGGTCGCGTCATGGCGTTCCGCGATTTCAAACACCCCGAGTTGTTGCGGACGTTCGGTCTGACGTGGCGGACGACCGTGGACCTGTTCGGCGGGGTGACGCTGGTCGCACCCGACCCGGCCGTCGTTCGAGTCCTCGGGTTGATGAACCCGCTCGCCAGCACCCTGAACACCGAAAAGGCCCGCAGCGAGTGGATGACGGCCCTCGTGCTGGGCGACTTCTGGGCGCGGTACGCCGGGCAGATCAGTCTGTACTCCGGGGCCGACTTCCAGGCCGACCCGGACGCCGGGCTGAACGGCTTCTGCGACTTCCTGCTCGCCCGCGCTCCACAACAGCCGGCGATTCAACCCCCAGTCGCGGTCATCTTCGAGGCCAAGCGTGAGGACATCAACGACGGCCTCGGCCAGTGCATCGCCGCGATGGTCGGGTCGCAGCGGTACAACGCCCGCGCGGGGCTGCCGGCGGAGACCATTTACGGGTGCGTCACCACCGGTAGCTTGTGGAAGTTCCTGCGGCTGACGGGCACCGACGTGACCTTCGACCTGACCGAGTACCCCCTGCACGACCTGTCGCACCTGCTCGGCATCTTCACCCACATGATCGGCCCGGTGCCGGTCGCGGGTTAGCTCCCCGGAGGGTCCGTCGTGGCGTTCCGCGATTTCAAGTACCCCGACGTGCTGACCACGTTCGGGCTGACGGCGACCCCCGCGGCCGACCTGTTCGCCGGCGTGCCGCCGGTGCCCCCGTCAGCGGCTCTGGTGGAAAATTTGGCCGTCGGCTCCCGCCACGCCACGACCGTGAACACCGAGAAGGCTCGGAGCGAGGGGATGATCGCCCCCCTGCTCACCGCCTTCTGGTGGAGGTATCACGGGATGATCGGGCTGTACTCCGGCAACGAGTTCGACGGCGACGCGGCGGCCGGGCTGAACGGCTTCTGCGACTTCATCCTGAGCCGCGCGCCCCAACAGCCGTTCGTCACCCCGCCGGCGGTGGTGATCGTCGAGGCGAAACGGGAGAACATCAACGACGGGCTGGGGCAGTGCGTGGCCGGGATGATCGGGGCCGTGCGGTTCAACGCCCGCGGGGGCACGCCCACGGACACCGTGTACGGCTGTGTCACCACTGGCACGGCGTGGCGGTTCCTCACCCTGGAGGGCACCCGCCTGACGATGGACCTGACCGAGTACACCTTGCACGACCTGTCGCACCTGCTCGGCATCTTCACCCACATGATCGGCCCCGTCCCGCCGCCCGCCCCGTAACACTTCGCGCCGTATATCAACCGCCCACACTCTGGAAGCACTGGCATGATCCGCGGCGTGATCCTGGCGGGCGGCAAAGGCACCCGCATGGGCGAGCTGACCAAAGTCACCAACAAGCACCTGCTGCCCGTCGGCCCGTTCCCGATGGTGTACCACCCGCTGAAGAAGCTGACCGGGGCCGGCCTGACCGACATCCTGCTGGTGAGCGGCACCGAGCACATGGGCGACTTCGTCGAGCTGCTCGGCAGCGGCAAAGACCACGGCTGCCGGCTGACGTACCGCGTGCAAGACGAGGCCGGCGGCATCGCCCAGGCGCTCGGGCTGGCCGAGCTGTTCTGCACCGGCAGCCGGGCGTGCGTGCTGCTCGGCGACAACATCTTCCAGGCCCCACTCGCGCCCGTGCTCGCCGCCGCCGCCGAACACCCCGACTGGGCGTGGATCGGGCTGAAAGAGGTCCACGACCCGGGGCGGTACGGGGTGGCCGAGTTGAACGGCAAGCGGGTCGTGGGCATCGAGGAGAAGCCGAAGACCCCGAAGTCGAACTACGCGGTGGTCGGCATCTACGTGTACCCGCCGGACGTGTTCGAGGTGATCAAGACGCTCAAGCCGAGCGGCCGGGGCGAGTTGGAAATCACCGACGTGAACAACCACTACCTGAACGCCGGCCGGATGGGGTCCAGCGCGCTCGACGGGTACTGGACCGACGCCGGCACGCTCGACAGCCTCGACGTGGCCAACGAGTTGGTGCGGAACACCCCGCCGGTGTGGTGACGGCGGGATGTCGGGCTTCCCGCCGGGTGGCCCGCCCCCTTTTTCCAAACCCGGCGGCGGAATCCGAGGTACAATCCCTGAACTGTTTCCGCCTCGCCTGAACCGCGGGCTGTCCCCGCACGTGCCGCCCTTCCGGGACATGAACACTGCCACCGAGATGTCCCTGTACGACGCCTTGCTCCAGTGCGGGCGTGTGCCCGCCGAACAGCGGGAGCACGCCCGGCGGCTGTTCACCGACTTCGCCGACGACCCCGTCCGGCTGGCCGACGAACTGCTCGCCGCCAAGTTCGTCACCCGCTACCAGCAGCGGAAAATTCAGGCCGGCCGCCCTGGGGAACTGGTGTTCGGCCAGTACCTGATTATGGAGCGGATCGGCGAGGGGGGCATGGGGAAGGTGTACCGGGCGGTGGAAACCCGCATGGGGCGGGAGGTGGCGCTCAAGACCATCCGCCCCAACCTGCTGGCCAACAAGACGGTGGTGCAGCGGTACAAGCGGGAGGCGCGGGCGGCGGCCTCGCTCGACCACCCGAACATCGTCAAGCTGCTCGAAGCCGACGACGTGGGCGGGCGGTACTTCCTGGCGATGGAGTTCGTGGACGGGTCGGACCTGTCGCGGCTGGTCAAAGATTTGAACAAGGAGAAGGTGTCGATGCCGCCGGGCGAGGCGGCCGAGTACATCCGGCAGGCGGCGCTCGGGCTTCAGCACGCGCACGACAAGGGGCTGGTCCACCGCGACGTGAAGCCGAGCAACCTGCTAGTGGCCGGCGAGCGGGCCATCCCGGGCACCGGCGGCAAGGCGAACGTGAAGATCCTGGACATGGGGCTGGTGCGGAGCCTGGCCGACGACGACGTGACGACGACCGACCTGACCCGCGACGGCACGGTGGTGGGCACGCCGGATTACATGTCGCCCGAGCAGAGCCGGAACAGCAGCACGGTGGACCCGCGGGCGGACATCTACAGCCTCGGCTGCACCCTCTTCTACCTGCTCCGCGGCCTGCCCCCCTACGACACCGGCACGGCCATCGACAAGCTCATCAAGCACCAGCTCGACCCGGTGCCGGACATCCGCCAGTACCGCCCGGACGTGCCCCCGCGGCTGGCCGCCGTCATCAAGAAGATGATGTCCAAGAAGGCCGACGACCGCTACCAGACGGCCGACGAGGTGTCCGAGGTGTTGGCCCACTACACGGGCGACGCGGCCTTCGACGGCACCGCCCTGCCCCCGCTGACCGGCCTCGACCACTTGGCCGACATCCCGGACATCTCGCCCGCCGACGCCGCCGCGCCCAAGTCCGGGTTGGGGTTCCCGTCGATGGACCTCGGCGGGGCCGCCACGCCCGCCCCGACCTACACCCCGCCGGCCGCCCCGGTGCATTTGCCCGCCGCCGCGGTGTTGGCCACCGACTCGGCCGCGCGGTCGGTGGCCCGCCCGGTGG
>JANNVG010000805.1:0-4606 GCA_031414395.1 Fimbriiglobus sp. | reverse complement strand
ATGATTCACCTCATGCTCAACCGGCTGAAGCCGAAACATGTGGACGCCGAGTTCCAATATCACAATGCCGCTTAACACCACCTTGTGGGACAGTCACTGAACGGCACGCAGGCGAACTGCGACGGAACCCGCCCATATGGCGGTATCGACGAAGGATCGAATCTGGAGGCCACTTCATCCGTGGGTGTGTATGCGGCGGCGCACCCTCATCCTTGGGGGCTTGCTGACGTGCATGGAAACGTCCAAGAATGGTGCTCCGACTGGTATTGCGATTGGTACTACCGCCGCTCACCGAAGGAAGACCCGGAATGTAAGGAGGGGGAACGGGTCTACCGTTGCGTCCGTGGCGGCTCTTGGTTCAGCGAACCTGTCGCATGCCGTGCGGCCTGTCGGAGCAGACACGAGCCTGAGTTCGCCAGTAGCAGGATCGGCTTCCGGGTCGTGTTCTGTACGGAGTGATGAGCGTGGACACTTCACCCAGTCGCACACTTTCACAGACCTCAGACAGGGGGGTAGGGGGGCGTCCATCCGACTGACCACGCCTCACTGGTGAACGGAATGCCTGTGGCTGTCGTTGCGGGAGCGAACCCACTCCTGGCAACCGAACGGCTGAGGTGTGCCGCCGGCAGTTCAAGACACTGATTGACCTTGCGGCCTGCCGCTCAGAGATGAACACTTGGTCATGCGGTGGCCGTCATGGCCCCGCTCGCGCCGAGGTTCTGCACCGTGAGTTCCGCCGCCTGGACCGCCCTTGCGGACTGCTTCGAAGCTGTCGCCGCCGCCGGTCCCGTCGTGTTCGAGACCTTCCAGTTCGACCCCACCCCGTTCGCCGGTGTGCCGCTCCGTTCCCAAGTGCTGCTCCGGTTCCGCCCGATGCCCACCGCTGGGGAGGAACTGTATTCGCTCCGGGCGGACGGGCCGGAGATGGCGGCGGCCGTGCGGGTGAACCGATTCCGCTGGCTCTGTTGGGCGGCCGGCGTGCTGCTCGACCCGCACGGCACGGACCACCCCCGCGAATCCGCGTGGCTCTGGGTGGCCACGGAAGGCAGGGCCGGGCCACTGACGGACGTGGCGAAGCTGGCGGAGAAGCTGGCCAAGAAGTTCGGCCGCACCCCGCCGTCGGCCCGCCCTTCACCCTTGCCCCATGTGGACGACTGGACCACCCGGACGGCCGCGTTCGCCCTGCTCCGGGATCGCTTCTCGTCGCCACTGTTTCACGGGTCGCGGTTGCGGCTGACGGTGGGCAACGGGCAGTTCACCAACAAGTCGGGCGGCATCATCGGGGGGGACTCGCGGGCGGTGGCGGAGTTCGTCGCGCTCTCCGAATCCGCTTACCGTCTGCTGCCGACCGAACTGACCACCGCGTTCGGCCCACCGCTTTTCCCGCCGTTCACCTTCAACGCCCACGTTGGACACGAACCGGCGTGGTGGCGGTGGGCGGTGGTGATGTGGATGGTGCTGCCGGTGGCGTTCGACCTGTCCCCCGCATCCGACACGGTGGCCCCGTTCCTCACGTTGAACACCACCCCCGAGTTGACCGCCGCCGCCGTGTGCGAGCGGTTGGCCGCGTTCACCGACCCCGGCGATCTGGTGGCCGACCTCCGCCGCCGGCTGGCCTCGATCAACCCGTGGCTCGACCCGGAAGACCGGAAGGCGGCATCTTTGGCGGTGGGGGCGGCGCATCCGGTCACGGCGAAGCCGATGGCGGGCGAGGGGCAGACTGCCACGGCTGCACCACCAGGGGGCTACCGGCTCACCAAACGGCAGGAGGATCTGTTGCTCACGATGCTGGAGATGGGCGCAGTCAGGCCGACGGCAATGCAGACGCAGGCGAAGGTAGTGCGGGCGTGGAATCGGAAAGCGAACGCGGCGACCTGCAAACCCGACTTTGGTGCGCTCAAAGGTTACGCCCTCACGGACTCCGCAAGGGGTCCGAAGGGCGGCGTGTGGCTTACGGCACGCGGAAAAGCTGAATCTGAGCGGAGAAGGGACAAGTCAGCGTAGCAACCAATGGTGCGCGCACCATTTGCGCACCATTGTCACCAATAGCCCCGAATCGACCCCTGGCGTACCCACCAAACCCCCTGTGTAGTCCGGCGACGGTCCGGACCATCCAACCCAGGGGGTTCCCATGAACACCTCGACCACTGCTCCCGCCGACAAGCGTGAGCGCCTCGAAGCGGCGACCTACACCGTCGCCCAACTCGCCGACCTGCTCGACGTGAGCGAACGGCACGTCCACCGCCTCCGCGACCAGAAGAAGGTGCCCGGCGAAATCCGGGTCGGCCGGTGCGTGCGGTTCGGCCGCACGATCATCGACCGCTGGCTGTCCGGCAACACCACCCACTAACCACCCCACCACGCCCGCGAATGCCACGGGCCGGTCCCCTCCGCTTCAACTGGAAGGACCGGCCCGGCGTGCGGCTCGCGGGCACCGCACCGAGATCACACCCATGAAGACTGACGGCAACGCAACCACGCCCCACCTGTCCGCCGCCCACGTCCGCGAGTTGGCGGAGTCCGGCATCAGCCCGGAAGCGGCCACCGCCGCCGGGGTGTACACCGAGACCGACCCGGCGAAGGTGAGCAAGCTGCTGAACTGGACCGGCGCGGCCAGATCGCTCGGCGCGTGTCTGGTCTACCCGTACCTCGACACCGCCGGCACGCCGACCGGCTACCACCGGCTCAAGCCGACCAACCCCCGCACTGGCAGGAAGAAGGAGGACAAGGGGAAGCCGAACAAGTATGAGGGGCCGAAGGACGAGCCGAACCGCCTGTACATCCCGCCCGGCACGCGGGCGGTGTTGGGCGACACGAAAGCCACCCTGCTGATCACCGAGGGGGAGAAGAAGTCGCTGGCCGCCGACGCCGTCGGGTTCCCGTGCCTGTCGGTGCCCGGCGTGTGGGGCTGGCAGAAGAAGCGGCCGAAGGGTGCGAACGGCAGGGGCACGGGCCGGCGCGAGATGATCCCCGACCTGAAGGCGGTGGCGTGGAAGGGGCGGCGGGTGTTCCTCGTGTTCGACTCGGACGCCGCCACCAACCCGAAAGTGGAATCGGCGTTGTGGTCGCTGGCCCAGGTGTTGCGGAAGGCTGTGGCGGTGCCGGTCGTCGTCCGTCTGCCGGCTGGCCCGAACGGTGAGAAGGTGGGACTCGACGACTACCTGACGGCGAACAGCGCGGACGCCCTAGGCGAGTTGCTGGCCTGTGCTGCCAACCCGCCGGCCGACCCGCCCGCCGGTGGCGGCGGTGACGGTGGTGGTGACGGTGACAGCGATGGCAGGAACGACGGGGAGGGGAGCAAGCCGAGCGCCGCCGACCAACTGGCCCGAATCGCGGCGGACGAAGCCGACCTGTGGCACGACTCGAAGGAGAGGGCGTTCGCGTCCGTCGGCCGGCGGTCGATGGCGGTGCGGTCGAAGTTGTTCAAGCAGTGGCTCACCGGCCGGTTCCGGGCCCTCAACGGCGGGCGGGTGCCGAACGCCGAGTCGATCGGGAACGCGGTGAACGCGATCGAGGCTGCGGCCGTCTACGACGGCGCGGAGTTCGAGGCGCACGGGCGGATCGCCTGCCACGATGGGCGGGTGTACCTGCACCTTGCCGACGCTGCCGACACAGTGATCGAGGTGGACGCGACCGGGTGGCGGGAGTGCCCGAAGCCGCCGGTGCGATTCCGCCGCGCCTCCGGTTCGCAGGCCCTCCCCCGGCCGGAGGCGGGCGGCTCGCTCGATGACCTGCGACAGTTGCTGAACCTGGACGACGGCGACCAATTCACCCTCATCGTCGGGTTCCTGTGCGGGGCCATGTTTCCCTGTCAGCCGGTGCCGCTGCTGGTGGCCAACGGCGAGCAGGGGAGCGGGAAGACCACCGTCACCCGCGTGCTGAAGGCGTTGATCGACCCGAACGCCGCCCCGGTGCGGTGCGAGCCGAAGGAGGTGCGAGACCTGATGATCGCCGCCGGCAACTCCCACCTGCTGGCGCTGGACAACCTGAGCCACCTCCCCGTCTGGTTGTCGGACGCCCTGTGCCGGCTGGCCACGGGCGGCGGGTTCGCCACCCGCGAACTGTACAGCGACGACGGGGAGATCATCTTCGACGCCCGCCGGCCGGTGATCCTGAACGGCATCGAGGAGTTCGTCACCCGCGGCGACCTGTTGGAGCGGTCGATCCTGCTCCGCCTGCCGAGCATCCCGGAAGAGAAGCGGGTGCCCGAGTCCGACTTCTGGGCGCGGTTCTACGCCCTCAGCCCGAAACTGCTCGGGGCGGTGCTCGACCGGGTGGCGGGCGGGCTGCGGGAGCTACCGGGGGTGGAACTGGACCGCCAGCCCCGGATGGCCGACTTCGCCCGGTGGTGCGTGGCGTGCGAGTGTGGGGCGGGCGAGCCGGAACGGTTCCTGGCGGCGTACACGGCCAACCAGGGGGGTGCCCACGAGCAGGCGCTGGACGCATCGAGCCTGGCGGCGGCGGTGGTGGCGTTCATGACTGGGCGGGAACGGTGGGAGGGCACCGCAACCGACCTGTACCAGTCGCTCACCCGGCACGCCCCGAACCCCGCCCCGCGGGACTGGCCGAAGGCGGCGAACTCGATGAGCGGCAAGCTCAGCCGATT
>JANNVG010000804.1:0-12957 GCA_031414395.1 Fimbriiglobus sp. | reverse complement strand
CCGCGACTCGAACGGCAACTTGGTGCCGCTCAGCACGGCCGACCGCATCGCCCGCCTGCCCATCAGCCATCAGGCGGAAGACCTGGAACTGCGGGAGCGGGACGCCGGCGACCCGGAGGTGGCGGGGGCGCTCGCGCAGGTGAGTCTGGTGGGCGTCCGCGGGTTCATCGTCACCGGCCTGTGGAACGCCACCATGACCGCCCAGAAGCGGGGCGAGTATCACGAGATGGAGCGGTCGGCCATGCTGCTGACCAAGCTGCAGCCGCACTTCATCACCCCGTGGGTCTTCCAGGCGTGGAACATCTCGTACAACGTGTCGGTCGAGACGGACAAACTGGGCGACCAGTACTACTACATCGCCCGCGGCATCTCGCTGCTGGCCGAGGGCGACCGGGCGAACACCCGCAGCCACCGCCGCGGGGACAAGGTGTACATGGTCGGCTCGCCCGACATCCGCTACCAGCTCGGCTTCTACTGCCAGAACAAGTTCAGCGTGTCGGACAAGGTGGCCACCCTCTACTCGCTGTCGCAACTGAGCCTGATCCCGCCGGCCGAGCGCGACCCGAAGCGGTTCCGCAAGTTGCCGACCGACAAGGTCGACCCGGTGCAGTTCCACGAGTTCTGTGACCGCCACCCGCAGCTGGTGCGGCGGCTGAAAACCAAGCTGGGCATGCGGAAGCCGGAAGACGTGGTGGACTTCCTCGAAACCAACTGGCGGATCCCGGCCCGGTACGACGTGGAGACGAAGCTGCCGTTCCGGGACGACCGCGCCTTCCCGGTGCTCCCGCTGGCCGACGACGAGACCGACCCGCAGTTGGCCAAGTACCTGGCCGAACTGCGGGGGAAGGAGGGCGAGAAGGGGGCCAAGGGGCCTGACAGCATCGACATCCGCATGGTCGCCCGCGCCTGGTTCGAGCACGCCCTGGCGGTGGTGCCCCCGCCCAAAGACGGGGTGCCGGCCAAGACCCCGCAGAAGGACGAGTACGACCGCTTCCGCTACCGCATCCCCGAACGGCCGGCCCTCATCGTCGTCCGCACCGCCCCGTCTCGCGCGCAGAACTATGTGGCCGAGCGGCTGCAAAAGGAGGGGTGGTTCGACGACCAGTCGCGGTGGTACGTGGACGACTACTCCGACCTCGACGCCAAGTGGTTCCACCCGCTCGGCGAGACGAAGCCGCTGACCGAGCAACTGACCGCGCTCGGCCTGCCGGCCGAACTGCACGCCAAGCTGCTGGACGCGCGGGACGACAAGAAGCTGAGCGAGGCGCTGAACCGGCCCGACGTGGCGGGGGTGTGGAAGGCCCACCTGCCGGCGCTGGGGAACAAGAGCGTCGAAGTGCTCCGCCTGCCGCGGGACGTGGAGTACACGGAGCAAAAGGAGGCCGACCGCAAGGCCGGCGTGAGCAACCGCGTGTGGCTGGTGCCGGTGAAATTCGCGGCCGGCACCAGCGCCCGCGCCGAGTGGGTGAAGGCGTACACCTTGTGGCTGGACACCGGCCGCAGGAACGGGCTGAACCCGGAGAACCGCCTCCGCCAGGAGGAACTGGCGCGGACGGCCAGCCGCGCCGGGGCCGTGCCCGACCGCGAGTACACCGACGCCCAACTGGCCGCGATGAAGCCGCCCCTCACCCGCGAGCACCTGGGGGCGGCGAACGCCGTCCAGTTTTACGAACAGAACCGCCAGATCACGCAGTACCAGAAGTTCCTCGACGAGAGCCTGGCCGAGATGGAGCCGGAACTGGCCACCGCCAAGCAGTTGCTGTGGGACGCCGACGAGATGCACTTCCACAACCCGGACGCCGAGTTGGCCACCCGCGTCCGCGCCGCCACCTTGTGGCGGCGGGTGTTCACCAGCGACAAGCACACGGGGTTCTACGGCGACCCGCGGTCCGACCTCCTGCACGAGAGCTCGCTCGCGCAGGAACTGGCGATCGCCGACCTGCTGAGGGTGAGCGACCCGGAGACGGCCGCGAGGGTGAAGGCCGGCCGCGACGGCCTGGGGATGCTGGCGCCGGCGCTGTACGCCGCGAGCCAGCAGCAGTTCGACCGGGCGATCGTCGCCGACGAAGCCCAGGCCCGGCTCGCCCTCGCCTTCGCCATGGCCAACCCGAAGTGCGACCTGCGGGTGCGGGCCGAGAGCGAGGTGACGAAGTTCAAGGAGCAGTTCCCGAACAGCCCCGTCAAGCCGACCGTGGAGGCCACCGCCCGCGGCCTGCTCGACGGCGAGTTCGCCTGGATGAAGGAGTACTCCGTCCGTAATGAGGCCGTGTGGGTGCGGGGTTCAATACGAGTGGAGCGGAAGATGAAGGACGGTGAACTGGCCCCACCGGAACCGCCGCCGGGCGGCGGACGGCCGGATGGTATGCCCGGAGGCCCGCCGCCGCCCGGTGGCCGTTAACGGGAGCGAGTGATGCCGCACGTGGCACTGGCCGTTCTCGCCCACCCGGACGACGCCGAGTTCTTGTGTGCCGGCACCCTGTTGCGGTTGCACGCCGAACACGGGTGGGCGGTTCACGTCGCCACCATGACGGCCGGCGACTGCGGGTCGGCGGAGCACACGCCCGACGAGATCGCCCGCATCCGCCGCGCCGAAGGTGCCGCCGCGTGCCGGGCGGTCGGGTTCACCTACCACTGCCTCGAAGTGCTCGACCTGCGGGTGCGGTACTGCGACGAGCAACTGAACGCCGTCTGCCGGCTGCTGAACGCCGTCCGCCCGTCCGCCGTGTTCACGCACAGCCCGGAAGACTACCACCTGGACCACGAGCAGACGAGCACCCTCGTGCGGGCCGCCGCCTTCGCCGCCCCCATCCCCAACTTCCTGCATCGGCCGGGGCACGCCGAGCCGCACCCGCCGCTACCCGCCATCCCGCACCTGTTCTACTGTGACCCGCTCGAAGGGAAGGACCAGTTCGGCCGGCCCGTGCCGCCGAGCATGTTCGTGGACGTTTCGACCGTGATCGAGAAGAAAGGGGCGATGCTGGCCGAGCACGAGAGCCAGCGGGCGTGGCTGCGGAAGCACCACGGCGTGGACAATCTGATCGACTCGATGAAGGCGTGGTCGGCGGAGCAGGGCGGGCGGTGCGGGGCGGCCTTCGCCGAAGGCTTCCGCCAGCACCTCGGGCACAGTTACCCGCAGAACAACTTGTTGAAGGAGTTGCTAGGCGTTTCGTAGTGCTCTGCTCGCTCCGCGAGCGGTCTTCAGAACCCGCTCGCGGAGCGAGCAGAGCACTTCATTCCGCGTCGATCAGCACGATGGGGCCGTCGGTGCCGCCGACGGCGACGCGGGTGCCGTCCGGGCTGACGGCGAGTGCCGTCAGCTTGCCCACCTTCAGCGGGAAGCGGGCCGTCTCCTGGCCGGTCGCCACGTCCCAGAAACGCACCGTCTCGTCCCAGCTCGCGCTCACCACCGTCCGCCCGCCGTGAATGAACCCGACGCCCGCCACCTGCCCCTTGTGCCCGGTCAGGTCGAGTTTCGGCTTGCCGTCGGACGTGAACACCCGAGCGATCCAATCCGAAGCGATTGCCACCGTGCCGCCGTCGGGCGACACAGTGATGGCCGAGGCCGCTTTGCCGAGCTTCACCTCGGTGGCGTTGGGTGAGGTGATGACCCACGACCGCCACACCCACCCCGAACTGTTCCGTAGCCCGGCGACCCAGTGGAGCCGCTTGGTCGGCTGGTGGGACGTGACGGCCGAGATGCCGTGGGCGCCGGAGATCGAGGGGTGAATGCGGAGCGTCGCGTTCTTGGCGAGATCGAACAACGCGAGCGCCCCGGTGCCGACGATGTCCGGAGTGCGGGTGCCGATGCCGACGATGGTGTTCGTCACCGGGGCGATGGCGGACACCCCGCCGGTGATGCTGGAGTACCACAACTGATCCGGGGTCGTGTCCGTCGGACGGAGTCGCGACAGTTCCGGGCCGTCGGAGAGGATGAGCCGGTCGCCGGAAGGAACCCAGGCGAGGGCGGTTCGCGGTCGGAACAACTCGCACCCGACCTCCCGCACCAACACGCCCGCGGCGTCCCACAACCGCGCGACGCCGTCCTTCGCCCCGCTCGCCAAGGTCATCGAATCGGGTGAGAACGCGAGCGAGCAGACCGTCGCGGTGTGGCCGTCGAACTGAATCATCCGTGTCGTCCGTTGGTGCCGGGGGCCGCGGGCATTTTACACGCCCCGTTGCCATATTCCGACCCGAACCGCGGGAGCGTGACGACGAACTTGCTGCCCGCCCCCAGTTCGCTGCTCACGCTCACCGTGCCCCGCATCGCCTGCACGAGGTGTTTCACAATCGCCAGCCCCAGGCCGGTGCCGCCCATCTCGCGGGAGCGGGCCTTGTCCACGCGGTAGAACCGCTCGAAGATCCGCGGCTGGTCGGCCTGCGGGATGCCCAACCCGGTGTCCTCCACCTCGATCAACACCGCCTCGGCGGTCGCCTTCCACCGCACCGTGATACGGCCGGCGGGGGTGTACTTGATGGCGTTGTCCACCAGGTTGTCGAGCACTTGGGCCAGCCCCTCGTCGTCGGCCCACACGCCGAGATCGGGCGGGGTGTCGGCGAGCGCCACGCCGTTCAGTGTCAGCCCCTTCGCCTCGGCCCGCGTGCGGTGGCGGTCCAGGCAGGCGTGAACGGCGTCGTCCACCAGCACCCGCTCGGCGGTGAACCGCTGCTCGGCCGACTCGATGCGGGCGAGGCTGAGCAGGTCTTCGATGAGCATCTGCTGGCGGTCGGCCTGGTCGGCGATCTCGGCCAGGAACATGCCGCGGGCGGCCGGGTCTTCGACCGCCCCGTCGATGAGCGTCTCCACGCTGCTCTTGATGTTCGCCAGGGGAGTTTTCAACTCGTGCGACACGTTGGCCACGAAGTCTTGCCGCAGGCGTTCGAGCCGCCGCAGGTCGGTCGTGTCGTGGACCACCAGCACCGCCCCGCTCGGGCTGGCGTTCGGCAGCAGCGACACGTACAGCGTCAGGTACTTCTCGCTCGCCCCGTTCCACGCCACCTCCCGCCGCTGCGGCCCGCGACCGGACAGCGCCGCGTCCACCGCTTCCCGGAGTGCCCGCTGCCGCGTCACCTCCCAGAGCACCCGCCCGACGGCCCCGTCGGCGTCGAACTCGAGCAACCGGCCGGCGGTGTCGTTGGCGAACAGCACCCGCTGGCGGTCGTCGATGGCCACCACCCCTTCGACCATCCCGGACAGGATGGTGCGGAGTTGCTGGCGGTCCCGCTCGCTCTCGCGGAAGGATTTCGCCAGCCGGTCGGTCATGCCGTTGAAGGTGTGGGCGAGGGTGACGAACTCGCGGCTGCCGGCCACGTGGATGTGGCTGGTGAAGTCGCCTTCGGCCAGGCGGTCGGCCCCGCGGGCGAGGTCGGTGAGCGGGCGGGTGAAGCGGCGGGCGAGCAGGTACGCCGGGGCGACGGACACCACCACGATGACGCCGCTGGCGATCACCACTTCGGCCGCCAGCCCGACGAACAGGCTCGGCTCGCCGGAGCGCAGAATGACGACGCCGACGAGCCCGACGGAGCACACCACCAGCGCGAGGAAGGTGAGGAAGAGGCGCCAGAACATGTCGCCGCCGGTCGCGGGGAAGGTTGGCAGAAGTTAGAAATCTTATCCCCCGACCGGCGAGGACTTGAAGTGTTTTCCGTGAAACCCTGCTCCGCTCGATGTCGGCCAGCCGGAATGACCCCAACTCACCCGCCGAACACCGCTTCGAACTTCCCCTCCTTCCCCCGCTCGGACACCACCACCCCGCCGGGCGGCTCCACCGTCACGGCGAACAGGACCGGGTTCCGCAGGGTGAGGGCGGGCTTGATGGCCACCAGCGCCCGGCCGTCCGCCCCGACATCGAACACCCCCCCGTCCACCGGCTCCTTGTGCGTGCGGCCGGCGTCCACGATCCACAGTTGATACTGCGACTTGGCCGGGTCGTTCGGCGGCAGCCCGTCCACGCTCAGGTAGCCGCGCTGGGTGGCGGTGTCCCACACCACGTCCCCGTTTTGCGACTTCGAGGGGAACCGCGTGGCCCCGGCGGCCAGGAGTTTTTCCCGTTCCGCGGTCGGCGAGCCAGTCCGCCCCCAACGGTCCCAGGCGAGGGTTCCGACGGACACGAGCAGGCAGGCGGCGACGAGCCACCCGCCGAGGGTCGCCCAGTTCCGCTTCGGCCGGGGCGTGAGCGGGCGAGCGCGAGCGGACATCGGCAGGTGCGCCGCGGCGTCCGCCTCCAAGTGGTCGAACAACTCCGGCGGCGGGTCGAGTGCGGGCGCGGAGGCGGCTTGCAACAGGGCGGCCACCGCGGCGAGTTCGTCCGGCTCGACGTGCGGCCACTTCGCCTGCAACTCCCGCACCTCCGCCTCCTCGGCCGGGGTGAGCGGGCCGACCTCGCGGAGGGCGAGCAGGTCGTACAGCCGATCCACAGAAGGCGGGGTCACGACGCACCTCCCCGCGGCGGGGCCAAGCGTTCGCGGGCGTACAGCAGCCCGCGGCGGATGTGGGTTTTGACCGTGCCGAGTGGCAGTCCCGTTTCGGCGGCGATCTCGGCGTGGGTGGCCCCGTCGCTGACCGCCATGAGCAGCACCCGCCGCTGGACCGGCGGCAGTTCGTCCAGCACGGCCCGCACGCGGGTCAGCTCGTCTCGCACTTCGCACACGCGGGTCGGTTCGACGGCATCGGGCGGGGGTTCGGCCAACACCAGTTCGGGCGGGCGGGCCTGCCGGCGGCGGTGTCGGTCGATCAGTGTGCGGCGGGCGATCATGGCCACGAAGGTGAGTTCGGACGCCGCCCGCGGGTCGAATCGGGCGGCCGACTTCCACACCGCGATGAACACGTCCTGGGTGGCGTCCTCGGCGTCCGCGTCCGACCCGAGCCGGCGGCGGGCCATGCCGTACACCAGCCGGCCGTACCGCTCCAGGCACACCCGCACCGCCGTCGCGTCGCCGGCGGCCACACGGGGGAGCACCGGCGTGGGCGACGGGGCTGAGCGGGGGTCGGGCATGTCGGGTCGTGCGGCCGGGGCGGAGGACGCGATCAGGGTAGTCGGTTCGGGCGGCGGGAGCAGGCCCACCCGCCCGAACTCGGGGGCTTGGCGGACCACACTCAGTGGCCCGGCGTGAGGACTTCGTCGATCACGTGGATCACGCCGTTGTCCGCCCCCACGTCCGAGGCGATCACCCCCGCCTTGTTGATCGTCACCCGCCCGCCGCTGATGCCCACACTCACCCGCCCGCCTTCGAGCGTCTTGACCCCGTCCGCTCTCACAAGCTCCTTCGCCGACAGCTTGCCGGCCACCACGTGATACTTCAGGAGGCTCACCAGTTGCTTGCGGTTCTCCGGCTTGAGCAGCTTCTCGACCGCCCCTTTCGGCAGCTTGGCGAACGCCTCGTCGGTCGGGGCGAACACGGTGAACGGGCCGTCGCCGTCGATCACCCCGGCCAACTCCGCCACGCTCAGGGCCGCCAGCAGGGTCTTGAACTGGCCCGCCTTCTCCGCCACCGCCGGGATGGTGTTCCGCTTCACGGCCGGCGGGAGCAGGACGGCGTCGATCACCTGCACCGAGCCGTTCGAGCAGGCCACGTTCGGGGTGAGGATTTTCGACTCGTTCACCCGGCTCGCGCCGTCGCCCGGCGTCACCTTCACGCTCGCCCCGTTCAGCGTTTTGAACTCGTAGCTGCTGTGGGGCGGGACGTTCTCGAAGGCGAACGCCGACTTCTTCGGGATGACGTGGTAGGTCAGAATCGCGGTCAGCATCCCCTTGTTCTCCGGCTTGAGCAGGTCGTTCACGGTGCCCTTCGGCAGCTTGGCGAAGGCGTCGTCGGTCGGGGCGAAGACGATGAACGGCCCGTCCCCTTTCAGGGCGTCGTCCAGGTCGGCGGCGATGAGCAGGGAGAGCAGCGTCTTGAACTGGCCGGCGGCGGCGGCCGTCTTCACGATGTTGGCCGGGGCGGGCGACTTGGCCGACGTGCGGGTGTGGTCGGCGGCGAGGGCCGCCGCGGGGGACAGCGCCAGGACGGCGACGAGGAGCAGACGGTTCACGGGTCACCTGCGAACGGGGGGTGGCGGGCGGGTGCCGACGGCAGTGTCGGACCCGCCACACCATTCGCAGGCGGTGGCGGTGCGGATTCAGATCACCCGTATTTCTTGTGGCACTCCTCCGATGTCATCCTCGGCGCGCGGATCAGCCCGCCCTTGATCTTCTCGCCGTCGGGGTCCAGGTACATCCGCCCGGAGTTGCCCTTGATGGTGTTGTCGTACCCGATCACGTGGACGTTGAAGATGAACCCGACTTCGGACACCGCCTTGAACCAGTGGATGTTGTCCTTGTGGTCGGAGATGGTGGACACCCCGCCCGGCTCGAACTTCTGGTCGATGGTCGGCTTGATGACGAAGTGCTCCTTCTCCGTCTCCACGCGGTCGTAGTGCTTGCCCTCCCACTCGCCTTTGAGGACGATGAATCCGGTACACATGTTGATGTGCCCGTGCGGGACGATGCTCCGCCCCTTCTTGCACCCGAAGATCTGCCGCCCGAAGCCCACGTCCGCCGGCAGACCGTCCACCGCTTTCAGGTCGATGCCCGAACTCGACGCCCCGCTGTCGGGCAGCTTCACCTTCTTCTCGATGTCGTCGAGCTTCACCAGCGTGACGAGTTCCTTGAGGTTGACCTTCTTGTACAGGGCTTCCATCTTGGTCTGGAATTGCAGGTCGGTGAGCTTCTGGCCTTTCAGGTCTTTGGACAGTTCGACGAGGTCTTTGAGCCACGCGCCGACGGTCGGCTTCACCTCGTCGGCGAACAGGTCGCGGGACCAGAGGGTTTCGATCAGCCCGTATGCGACGAGCGAGCCGAGCACCTGGGCGGAGAACTGACGGCGGGACGGGTCCATCGGACGGGCCTCGGGGGGATGCCCGAGAGTAACGGAGCGGATGGCGGAGGGGAAGGGAAAAGGCAGGCAGTTGAAGATCACGCCCCCGTCCGATCTCGCAGCCAATCGTTGAGCACCTTCAAGGCGTTCACCTGTGCTGGGTCGGCAATGCCCCACGGCCCAGATGGGCCGGGGTTTGATAGTCCTGGCCCTGCTGGCGGCCAGTGCCACCCGCCGGAAGGAAGCTGACAGCCGACGAGTCGCTCAGCCATCCCGTCGGTCAGTTGAGCGGGCACAGTAGCCAGAGTTTCGCACACGACTGGCAGGGCGTCCGGGAAGTCGAGAACTGCAAACGCAAACAGATCCAGAAGGCAACCGACCGTCTCGGTTGACGTCACCACCTGTCGATCCCAGAGGCTGATACGCCTCGCCACGAAAGGCATCAGTGAAGCGAGCGGAAAGAGCATATCGCCACCGCCGTCGCAACAGTGTTGGTGGAGACCGCCGCTGTTCGGCAAACGCCCGGCAGCGTCGCAGGGCGGTTGTCCTGACGAAAAAGTCCATTCGAGGCGAACAGTGCGGTCGGTGCAGTGCCGAATTCGGGATCACGCGCTCTTGGCCACAGGTGCTTGGGCACGGTCCGACAACTCAAAGTTCTTGCGGAACTGCCATACGGCTTCGAGCAATTCGGCGTCGGTGGCGTCCCACAGGCCGCGGCCGTGAAGGTCGGCGCACACCTCCCCCACCGCCGCGGCGAGTTGTCCGGCACGCATTGCCGGCACGAGTTCGGCCAGCGACCGGAGGGCAGAGAACACCTCGGCCCGTTGAATGGAGTCGTTCACAATCGGTCCCTCACACACGGGGCAGTCGCCCGACTCCGGCGGTATCGGCCGATGACAATGACCGGCACCGTTTCGCCGGGTGCCAACTTTGCAATCCGGGTCGCGCGGGTCACGCCGTCCGAGATTTCCATGACTCCGTCAGGGTCTTCATAGACGAAGACCGCGGGCATCCCGTACTTCGACGCCCCGAACTGCCGAATTTGCTGGTGCAACTTCCACGGGTCCGCCCCGCTCGCCCGGCTCGGCGGGAGCCGCAATTCTGCCGGATCGACTTCCAGTGTCGGTTGACTCATGGCTCAAGCCTACCAGTCGCGGTTCGCTCACGCCATTGGTTCCAAGCTCACCCGCAGGGGTTCCGCGCCCTTGCCCTTTTGGTCGGGGTCGGGGCCGCACGAGTGGATCTGGTCGGCCTTCAGTTCGGCCACCTCCAGGCTGCCACTCCACACCAGGCTCCGCCCGCTGTGGTGCGCCTCCATCATCAGTTGCACGCACTTCTCCACGGTGTACCCGAACACCTTCTGAAGCACCTGGATCACGAACTCGCAGGTGTTGATGTCGTCGTTGTGCAGGATCACCGCATACGGCGGCTGACGCTTGGTCCGCACGTCGGTGTCGGTGTCGGTCTCGGGCGGGGCAACGGTGACGGCCATTGCGGGCCTCCGGATCGCGGGTCAGTGTTCCGTAGTCTTACCACGCGGGGGGGAGTGTACCAACCCGACGTGGGCCAACTCCAGGGCGAACGGCCCCTCCTGGCGGTCGGCGATGAGGAGCGAAACGGCCGTCACGCGGGCGGGATCGGCGGGGGCGATGCCGGCCCGTGCTCCGAATCGCATCAGCACGAAGTCGGTCAGCGGGATGAACACGTCTTGCCACTCGCCCGCCCGGGTGTCGAAGCTGGCCCGGTACGACGTGCCCGGCAGCATGTAGCGGGTGTGCAGGCACACCTTGTACGTCTTGCCGTCACCGCGGACGCGCAACACCACGGCCGTGGCGTCGTGTATCGGGGCGAACTCCGGCGACCGCACCGAACAGAAGCCGCCGCCGTTCGACAGCGACACGACCCCGGCGAAGCAGGCCGTGCCGCCGTCGGCGGGGATCATGGCACTGCGCGACTGCCCGCCCATCGCCGGGTCATCGACGGCCAGCCACGCGGCGAACCGGGTGGTGGGGTCGAAGCGGAACGGCACGGCGACGGGCGGGGGCTGAAGGCACGCGATCACGGGTGGCTCGCCAGTGGGCGATAGAACATTTCAAGATGGTAGGTGCCCACCCCCACCCGCCGGCCACCCGAACGGCGAGTGCGGGTGAAATCCCCGCAGCGCACCTGGAAGTCGTCAACATCCCCCCACCCGCCGCCGTCGCTCTGCTCCGTGCGGCGACCTCCCCCACAAGGGGGGAGGTGGGGTTTGTGGCCTTCTCGTGTCGGTCACTGTTGGGACAACGCAATGACCCCACCTCCCCCCTTGTGGGGGAGGTCGGTTCAGGTGGCGAAGCCACCGAACCGGGTGGGGGGGCAGTCTTCCCCTTCATGTGGTTGGCGCTGAAATCGCCCCCCGTCGGCGGCGTTGAGTTGGCAGCAGCCGGATTTCCGACGCCCGCCCGAGGAACCCCCATGACCCGTCGAATCCTCCCACTGCTGGCCGTGCTGGTGGTCGCCACCCCGCCGGCGTCCGCCGCCGACGACCTGCCGGCCGAACTGAAGTACGTGCCACCCGATGCGGCCCTGTTTATTTACATGGACGTGGCGGCCGTTCACGACAGCAAGCTGGGCGAGCCGCTGACGAAGTCGAAGGCGGCCGACACGATCCTCGGGCTGGCCGAACCGAACAAACTGCTCGGCGCGAAGCTGGGCGACGTGAAGGCGGTCATGTTCAGTTTCCCCAACCTGCAAGACCAGACGGCGATTGCGAAGGGGGTGAGCGTCGTCACCTACCGCCAGAAGTACGACCGCGAGAAGCTGACCGCCGCCGTGAAGGAGCAGGCGAAGAAGGTGAAGGGCGAGGTGGTGGTGAAGGGCAGCGTGGTGAAGGTGACGATGCCGTCGCCGTTCAGCCCGGACAACAAGCTGACGACGACGCACGACCTGACCGACGACACCCGCATCGTGACCGTACACGGCCTGGGCGACGAGTACCTGAAGCCGAGCGACGTGAAGGGCATTCACAGTGCGGCGCTGAAGGCGAACGCTTCCGCGCACGTGATCGCCGGGTTCAACTTCAACGCCCTCCCGGACGAGATCCGCGCGGAGAATCTGCCGGCCGAGATTCGTCCGTTCCGCCCCATCCTGCTGGCCGACGGGCTGACCGCCGTGGGGACGATGACCAAAGACAAGCTGAACGTGACGCTGACGGTGAAGGCCAAGAACAAGGGCGACGCCGCCGAGGTGGAGAAGTCGCTCGACGCCCTGCGGCAGTTCGCCGACACCACCATCACCGCCGCGAGGAAGGGCCTGAAGTCGGACGTGGCCAAGCCGAAGGAGATCGGCGAACTGTTCGACGTGCTGCAAGCGGCGATGAAGGACGCGAAGTTTTCGGTGAGCGACACCACCACGACGGCTGGCCTGAGCCTGCCGCTCGACGCCCCCTACGGCCCGTTCTTCGACCTGCTGACCGGCGGCGGCGCGTCGGAGCGGTCGGTCTCGTCGAACAACCTGAAGCAACTCGGCCTGGCGATGCACAACTATGAGTCGGCACACAATCTCTTGCCCACGCCGGCCACGCTCGACAAGAAGGGGAAGAAGCTGCTGAGCTGGCGGGTGGAAGTGCTGCCGTACATCGAGCAGGACGCGCTGTACAAGAAGTTCAACCTGGATGAGCCGTGGGACAGCGAACACAACATGAAGGTGTTCAAGGACAACCTCATGCCGAAGGTGTTCGCCATCCCCGGCACCACCAACCTGGAAGACAAGAAGACGCACTACCAGGTGTTCGTGGGCAACGGGGCGATGTTCGACCCGACCGGCCCGACCAAGTTCCCCGACATCACCGACGGCACGTCGAACACGTTCATGGTGGCCACGGCGGCCAAGGCGGTCGAGTGGACGAAGCCGGACGACATCGAGTTCGACGCGAAGGCCGAGGTCGCCAAGCTGCTGCTGTTCAAGGACGGCGTGTGCCTGATGTGCTACGCCGACGGGTCGGTGCGGGCGATCAGCGACAAGGTGTCCGAGAAGTCGCTCCGGGCGATGGTCACCCGCAACGGCGGCGAAGCGATCAGCGACGACGAGTGAGGCGAACGGGGGCCGAGTCGCGGTCGCAAGCTC
>JANNVG010000803.1:0-7765 GCA_031414395.1 Fimbriiglobus sp. | reverse complement strand
CCGCACTCCCCCCGCCTTCCAATTCGGTGCAACCCCGCCGGGGAGGGGCTACTGTTTTTAGCCTGGGTTTAGGTCGGCGCGCGGATGGCGAGCGACGCAACCCCTGGAAACGCCGACGAGAATGGACAAGCCCCGGAGGGGCGACAGATGCCATGTCTGTCGCCCCTCCGGGGCTTGTTCGTATTCACGTCGGGTCCAGGGGTTCCGCTCGCGGACGCTCGCTCCACCCCTGGCTAACATCTGTCGCCGCTCCGCGGCGGAGTGGTTGCACTCCTCGACTCACCTCGGCCCGTCGTGTCCGCTTCCACCCGCCCGTTCGCATACACCGTCGGGGGTCTGCCCACGTCTGCCCGCGATCCGGGTATCATGACCCCTGCCACGTTCGACCACCGGGTGAGTCATGCCGCAGCCGCCGCGCCCCGACGGGTGGAAGCACACTTCCAAACCGAACCCGGCCAAACCGCCGGTGCCTCAGAACACCCCGAACACCTCCCGCCGGACGTGGCAGCCCGGCGCCCCCAAGCCGAAGACGACCGCCAAGGCCACCTCCCGCGTGGCCAAGTTCATCGCCGCGGGCGTCGGCGTCGGGCTGCTCACCGCCGCCGTCGTGTGGGTGATCCTGCTGCTGTTCCAGCCGAACTATCCGAGCCTGGTGATCGTGGCGATGGACTCGCCAGACTCGCTGGCGATCCCGGAGAACGCGGCGGGGGTGAACACGGCGAAGGCGTTGGAAGGGTGGGCAACGGGCGGCGGCGAGCGGGCGAAGCTGACGGCCGGCCGCGACGCCACCACCGAGCGGGACGCATGGCGGGCGAAGCTCGACGGCAACGCGAAAGGGGCGGTGCTCTACTTCGCCGCCCACGCCGGGGCCGACGCCAAGAAGGGGCCGTACCTGTGGCAACCGCCGAAGGGCGGGGCGGTGTCGGACGCCGACAAGCTGTACGTGACGGACATCCTCCAACGGCTCGCCGAGTTGCCCAAGTCGCAACCCAAGCTGCTGGTGTTCGACATCTCGCAGACGCCCGCGAACTGGGCGTTCGGCGGCGCGTACTCCGACTTCAACCGGGCGGTGAAGGCGCTCGACGCCGACATCGAGAAGGTGCCGGGGCTGACCGTGCTGCTCTCGGCGGACGACGATCAGGTGTCGTGGGTGGCGGACGAGCGGCGGATGTCGGCGTTCGGGTTCTACTTCACCGAGGGCGTGCGCGGGGCGGCCGGCACCCCCGGCGGGGCGGTCACGGTGGCGACTCTTCACACGTACTTGAAAGCCGAAGTGCAGAAGTGGGCGGTGGCGAACCGCGGGGCGAACCAGGAGCCGGTGCTGCTGCCGAAGGCGACCGGCGCCGAGCGGGGCGAGGCGCTGAAGCTGGCCACGCTGCCGACCACCGCGTACACCGCGCCCAGTTCGCCCGAACCCGCCGCCCCCACCCCTCCCGCACTGCTGGCCGAGTGGAAGCGGGTTGGCACGCTCGCCCGCAGTTCGCCCGCGCCCGACACCACCGACCCCCTCAAGTGGCGGGAGTACCTGGAGTGGCTGACGCGGTGGGACCGGTTCGTGCGGCTGGACGCCGTGCCCGCCACGCTGCCCCCGCGGGTGAAGCGGCTGGGCGACGAACTCGAAACCCGCGCCGCCGACGACGTGGCGTGCGGCACGGTCGCACTGCCCGCCGGTGCCGCGCTCAGTGGCGCGAGCGGCGAGAAGCCGGCCGACACCGCCTTCCTCAAGTTGTGGGAGCCGGCCGACGGCTCCGACCACCCGACCGAGTGGGCCAAGCTGGTGAAGGATGCCGACGCACGCAAGGAGACGGCGCTCCGCACGGCCGTCGCCCGGTTCGTGATCGACAAGGTGTTCGCGGACGGTGTCAGCCGGGTGTCACTGGAAACCGCCGACAAGGTGCTTCGGGCGGTCGGTGGCCTTCAACCCGTCGAAGCCCACTTCGTGCGGATGCTTCATTTGCACCTGCCGGCCGACGTGAAGCTGTGGCCGTCGAGTGAACTGCTTCGCACCGCCATCGCGCTCCGCCGCACGGCCGAGGAAGCGGCGTGGGCCGACGGGCTGGCGTACCCGGAGCAGGCGTTCCGCTGGTCGTTCCCGCTGGTGGAAGCGGCCGACAAGCAGCGGCAGACGGGCGAAGACCTGCTGTTCGACACCGACTCGAAGTCGCGGGGGGAAGCGGCCGACTCGTTCGAGCAAGCCGGCAAGGGGTACGCCGCCGCGAAGACTCGGGCGAAGACAGTGGCGGACGCGCTGGCCCTGCGGGACAAGGTGTTCGCCCGCCTGCCGTACTACACCCGGTGGGTGGCGACTCCTCGCGGTGGGCCGACTAACGCCGACGAGTTGCTCGGCAAGCTCGAACGCGCCGCCGCTGCCGCACACCAGATCGACAAGCTCGTCCGTGACGTGCCGGCCAGCCCGACGGACGGTGACGTGAACAATCTTTCCAAAGCGGCCACCGATGCCGCGCTGCTGGACGACGTGGCGACGACTTACGACCTCGCGGCGAAGCAGATCGGCACGCAGGTGCAGGAGTCGAACTGGCACGCGCTCGACGCCGCCCAGGTGGTGCCGTTCCGCACGCTCGACCTCGGCCCCGATCTGGCGCAGAAGGCCCGCACGGTGGCCGTCGGGCTGGCCACCGCCGCCCAGCAGCCGGCCGGCACGCGAGCCACCGACCCCGACGCGCTCGCGTCGGCCGGTCGCCACCTGCGGGCCGCGGCGGCGTATTTGAACGACCCCACGCTGGCCCGCGGCTCGGCACTCGGCGAGAAGCCGGTGAAGTTGGCCGACGACCTCGCTTCGGCCCTTCACCAGTTGGCGAACAAGGCGACCACCGCGACGACTACCGCCGACGCCAAAGACAAGCTCCGCGACACCGCCGCCGAACTCGCCGAGGCCAACCGCCTCGCGCGCCTGTGCGACCCCGCCGCCCCCGTGAGCGGCACGCCCACCCCGCCCGACGCCGACCGCCGCTTCTGGCGGCACTACTTCCTCCTCGCCCACGCCAAGCGGATCACGCTCGACGGCTGGTGCAGTGAGAACCCGGCCGAGAAGAACCTCGACCGCTGGTACTGCACGCTCGCCGCCCGGCTGGTGTTCGACACCGCCGACGCCGAGCTGCGGAAGCTCGTGCCGACTCGTGATTCACTTCCCCCCGCCCGGCAAGAGCGGGTGACGTTCGACTTGAACACGGAACTCAAGCGGACGCCGACGGTGCTGGAGGTGGTGTCCGCCGCCACGCGGGTGATCGTGCCCGACGAGCGGCACCTGCGGTACACCTACGAGGCGAAGGTGGCGCGGGGCGAGCGGATCGGCCTGCCGGTCGGCGAGTACACGCTGCCGGCGGCACTGGCGAAGGCCAACCCGACGTTCACCGGCCGACGACTGGAACGCCGGCTGGCGAAGGAACCATCGGGCACCACCGTGCCGCAGACGGCCACGTTCGCCTTCGCCCCCAGCCCGGCCGACGCCGGTGCGGTCACGCTCGCCGCGGCCCTCCGCTACCGCGGGCGAGTGTATCGCGCCGACACGGAGTTGACCTTCGCCGACAAGCCGAACCTGCGCATCGAGAACGTGCCGCCGACGGGCAACGCGGTCATGGCCTTGCAGGCCGACCCGGACGCGGTGAACGGCGCCGTCACACTGCTGCTGGATTTGACGAACAGCATGAGTGCCGCCGTGCCCGGCACGAAGAACAACCGGCTGGAGGAGGCGTTCATCGGCATCGAGGAACTGCTGAAGCGGGTGCCCGCCGGCACGCAACTGCGGATCGGCACGTTCGTCGGCAGCAAGGCCGGCGGGGGCGGGTTCGCCCTGGACGTGCGGACTCTGGTGCCGGAGTTCCGCGTGAAGGGCGGGGCGCAAGAGGTGAAGGACGTAATGAAACTGGTCCGCGAGGCCAAGCTGGTCGACCCGTCGTGTACGCCGGTGGCCGGGGCCATCGCCTTCGCGCTCGATGCGAAGCTGGGCGTCGGGCTGTGGCCGAAGAACTACACCGGCGGGCGGACGCTGATCGTGCTGACCGACGGCGACGACAACTGGAATGACCCGGACCACGGCACCGGCGGCTACCGCGACCCGGAGACGGGGAAGAAGGCCGAACCGGACGCGGTAACCAAGAAGGCCATTCTGGACGCGGTGCGAGACGCCGACTCGGCCGACGTGACCGTTCACCTGGCCCTGTTTGCGATGGACGCGAAGGCGGTGGAGCGGGCGAAGGACCAGTTCGAGCACCTGGAGAAGGCGGCCGACCTGCAAGACCGCGGGCGGTTCCGGCTGGCGTCGAAGGTGAAGGACGGGGCCGACTTCGCCGCGCAGCTGGCACAAGCCGTGATGCCGCGGGTGCGGTACAAGTCCGACCGGGCGAAGGGGGTGATGGTGGCGTCGCTGAAGGACGAAGCGGTGTACAACGCGACGCCGCCGCTCAAGCCCGGGTCGTTCACCCTGTCGGACGGCGCGAACAAGCTGCCGCTGGTGCAACTGGACGCCGGCGAGCGGGTGATCGTGCGGGCCGTCCGCCGGGGCGAGCGGGTGGTGCTCACCCGCCCGCCGGTCGCCTACGAGTTGGCGAAGGCCGACAACGTGCGGCACGCGACCGCCGGCAAGTTGGCCCTCACCGTGCCCGAGATGAAGTACGAACGCACCACCCCACGCAGCCGCATTGATGCCGTCGTCACGCTCGAAGAACTCGACCCGGCGCTGGCGAACGACGTCCTGAAGGCGCCCAGCCGGTACTTCGCGTGGTTCGACTTCGCCAACCCGGACGGCAAACCCTTCGACCCCGCCACCGCCCCGCAGATTCTCGTTCGCAACCACCTGGAAAAGGCCCAGCACGAACTGCTCGCGCCAGCGTGGGACGTGAAGGTGAGCGGGTGGGATCCGCCGGGCAAGGACGCCGACCGCTACCGCCGCCCGCAGGTGAGTGCCCACTGGCTGAACGGCCTGCCCGACCCGCTGGACGTGCAGAACGTGACGCCCAGCGAGGTGCAGAAGGCCCCCGCCGACTCGCTCCCGCTGAAGGCGTTCAAGTTCAGCGGCGGTCAAGTGCCGGTCCTCGACGCGGCCGTGGTCGAGCGGGACGGGAAGATGTACCTGACGGTCTGGATGGACTACCAGAAGCCGGGCGATCTGGTGATGTTGCGGGCGGCCGGCGACTGGAAGAACGGCCGCGTGGCCGAGTCGCACACGTACTACGACCAGCACCACCGCTACACGGCCGAGTTCGGCCCGTTCACCGCCGACGACCTCGTCACCCCGCTGCGGCTGGAACTGTTCGCCGTGGCCGACCTCCGCAAGCACGCCGCCGACAAGCAGCGCACGGTGACGCTCAAGGGCGACCCCGACTGCACCGACCGCGCCACCCTCCCGCGGCGGCTGTTCCTGACGGCGCAAGAGTAGGTGCCGCCTGCCGGACGGCACTCCGGAGTAGGGTGGGTTTGGCGACGGCTTCCGTCGCGCCGACCCACCCCACGTGACTACGAGTCGCCGGAGGTGGGGGCGTTCCCGCGGGCGCTCGGCCGCGAGAACGACGGCAGCTTCGTCGGCATGAGCAAGCCGTAGGCGTTCACCCGACCCGCGACCAGGAGATGTGCCGTGGATGTGATGGACTTTCTGAATGGTCTTCCGGGTGTGGTGACCACCTATCGGTTTACACTGCGTGATGGGGTACTCAAGATCAGTTTCACCAGTGATAAAGTGCTGTCGCCCACTTTGAAGACGTGGCGCGACCTTCCGATCATCGAACTGCTCCAGAATCTCGACAAGATCAGCCACCGAGTCACGATGACGATCAAGTCGCCGGAAACCAAGAACAAGGAAGTGCAACTCACGATGCCAGTCGCCGACGCCATGGAAATCTTCGGCGGCGAAGTGCCGAGCGACGCCAACTTCACCCGCATTTGCCGGCGGTTCCTCGACCGCAAACACCACGGCGGCAACCCACCACCGTATGAACCGGCGGAACGGTCGATGGGTGCTCAGGGGCAGACCAAGAAGCCGGGGTCGCACAGTGACGGCCGGCACGGGTAAAGTCGAACCACATCGTGGGGCAGCCAACCACCCGCCGCGTTGGGGCGACTTTTGTTCGCCTGGGGTGGTGTGGGGGTGGGGCGCGAGCGACGCAACCCCTGGGAACGCAAGCGAAATGGAACAAGCCCCGGAGGGGCGACAGGCACACGATCTGTCGCCCCTCCGGGGCTTGTGGCGTTTTGGATCGCCTGTCCAGGGGTTCCGCTCACTCCGTTCGCTCCACCCCTGGCTAACATCTGTCGCCGCTCCGCGGCGGTCTCGCGCGTACAACAACCCCACCACCCACCGCACCACGCGCACCCGACCTATGCCCCCGTCGTACACCACGGTTTCACGCCCCCGCTCGCTCGCCGCGTTCGACCGCGCCCGCGGCGTCATCCCCGGCGGGGTGAACAGCCCGGCCCGCGCGTTCGGCGGGGTCGGCGGCTCGCCCCTGTTCATCGACCGCGCCGACGCCCAGTACCTGTACGACCTCGACGGCCACAAGTACCTCGACTTCATCGGCTCGTGGGGGCCGATGATCCTCGGCCACTGCCACCCGAAGGTGGTGGCGGCGACCACCGCCGCGCTGCACCGCGGCACCAGCTACGGCGCGCCGTGCGAGGCCGAATCGCAACTGGCCGAACTGGTCATCGACGCCGTGCCGTCCATTGAGATGGTGCGGTTCGTGAGCAGCGGCACCGAAGCGGCGATGAGCAGCATCCGCCTCGCCCGCGGGTTCACCGGCCGCGACATCATCGTCAAGTTCGCCGGGTGCTACCACGGGCACGTCGATGCGCTCCTCGTCTCCGCCGGCAGCAGTGCCCTCACGCTCGGCGTGCCGAACAGCCCCGGCGTGACCGCCGGCACGGTGAAGGACACGGTGGTGCTGCCGTTCAACGACCCGCAGAAGCTGGCGGACCTGTTCGCGGCGAAGGGCGACCAGATCGCCGGCGTGATGATCGAACCGATTGTCGGCAACATGGGGTTGGTGATCCCCACCGCCGAGTTCCGCAAGGCCCTCCGCGACCTGACGCACCAGCACGGGGCGTTGCTCATTTACGACGAAGTCATGACCGGCTTCCGCCTGAGCTACGGCGGGGCGCAGGCACTCCTCGGCGACACGCCGGACATGACGGCGCTGGGCAAGATCATCGGCGGCGGCTACCCGGTGGGGGCTTACGGCGGGCGCGCGGACGTGATGGCGAAGGTGATGCCGGCGGGTCCGGTGTTCCAGGCCGGGACACTCAGCGGCAACCCGGTGGCGATGGCGGCGGGCATCGCCACGCTGACGGAGTTGAAGCACAACCCGCCGTATGAGCGGCTCGATGCGATGAGTGCGAAGATCGAGGCCGGGCTGACGGCGGCGTGCCGGGCGGCGAACATCCCGCACCAGTTCAACCGCGTGGGCAGCATGTGGACGCTCTTCTTCACCGGCACGCCGGTGACGGACTTGACCACCGCCACGACCAGCGACACCGACCGCTTCGCCCGCTTCTTCTGGGCGATGATGGACCGCGGCGTGTACCTGCCGTGCAGCCAGTTCGAGGCCGCGTTCGTGTCCGCCGCGATGACCGACGAGCACGTCCGGCAGACGGTCGCCGCGGCCCACGAAGCGCTCGGTGTCGACGGTCTTGGCAGTGTCGAGATCGGTGACCGGGGTGCCGGTGAAGAAGAGCGTCCACATGCTCCCGACGCGGTTGAATTGATGGGGGATACCCAGCGACTTCGCGGCCGCCGTGATCCCGGCTTCGATCTTGG
>JANNVG010000802.1:0-1553 GCA_031414395.1 Fimbriiglobus sp. | reverse complement strand
GGTCTCCCCCCCCGGCCGGCTAACCAACCCCCCCCGCGCGGGCCCCCACCACACCACTTCACCCCGACCACAGCCGCCGCCCCGAGGTTGGTGTCATGCTCGGCATCCTGCTCGTCGCCAGTTTCTGCGGCTCCCGCCTGGACACCCACGGCCACCCGCTCCCGCCGGCCGCTCTCGCCCGGTACGGCGACCGCGCCGCCCGCGTGCCCTCCCTCGCCGTGATCGGCTTTTCCCCGGACAACAAGACTCTCCTCCGCCGCGGCCTGAACGGCACCATGCTCGCCGACATCGCCACCGGCCGGGATGTCACCCCCGCGTACATGGACGACTTGGAACACCCGAGCGTCCACCTGCTGCACGACGGCCGGCACCTGCTGCACCAGAGCCGCGGCTGCCGCATCCTCGACCCGGTCACCGGGGAGACGAAACACACCTTTGCCCCCGGCTTCGACGTGCAGCACGTTGAACTCACACCCGACGCGAAAGGCGGGCTGCTCATCGACGCCGGCCAGAAGAAGGTGGCGGTGGTGGACTTCACCGCCTCCCCGCCGGGCGTGTGCGTGGTGGAGCACGAGGCCAACTGCGCCGCCCTCGCCCCGGATCGCAAGCGGCTGTACCGCTGGGGGAAGAACGTGCTGTTCGCCGCCGACCCGAAGACGGGCAAGGTGCTGGCCGAGCTGAAGATGCCGGCCGAAACGTGGCCGGCGGCGATTCGGGTGACGAGCCAGGGGGACAAGCTGCTGGTGCCGGCGAAGAACGGGATGACGGTGGTGCCGCTGACGGCCGACGGGTTCGGCAAGCCGAGCGAACTGCCCGGCTGGACCTACCTGTACCGGGACATCGAGGTGCCCGAAGACGGCGACCGGCTGCTGAAGGGTGGGGAGTGGGTGGACCTGAAGACCGGGCGGGAGAAGCTGATTCCGGCCGACCACCAGAAATGGCCGAAGTGGAACCACGGGCGGAACTACCCGTCGGCCGACGGCACGCTCATGGCCACCGACCTCAGCCCGAACATCGACACCGTCGTGGTGTGGGAGGTGGCCACCGGCAAGACCGTCCGCCGGTTCGACGAGGTGCCGCGGCCGACGGCGGTGGTGCCGACCGACGGCGGGGCGACGGTGACGGTGGCGGACGAGTCGCGGGTGGTGCGGCGGTACGACGCGGCGACCGGCCGGCGGCTGGACGAGTGGGCCACCCGCCGGACGGACACTGCGATCCATTACCAGTGGGCGGTGCCGTTCGACGGCGGGCTGCTGGAGGTGGAGCGGTTCGCCGCCACGATCGTGGTGTCCGACCCGAAGACGGGCAAGGTGAAGGCGTCTCTCGATCACGGCGTGCCCGTTCAGAAGTTGGTGCCGAAGGAGGCTGGCGGCGGCGAGTGGAAGGAGGTGAAAATCGAGTCGGCGGACGTGCGGCCGGAGTTGGACCGGGCGGTGGTGGTGGTGGACGGGCGGCCGGTGGTGTTCGAGCTGAGCACCGGCCGGCGGCTGCGAACCCTCGCCCACGCCGGGCCGGCGGTCGCCCTCTCCCCGGACGGGCGGCTGGTGGCGGCG
>JANNVG010000801.1:0-1608 GCA_031414395.1 Fimbriiglobus sp. | reverse complement strand
GTCATCCGAACTTGCCTAACACTGTTGGACAATGTCCCGTTGACTTTCGAATGGATGGGCAGCTTATGAACTTGGCCAGTGGCACAGGTCGACAAGACGTTATCGTGGCGACCTCGATAATCCGCTCCCTGGCGGTCGCGGCTCGTCAACTGATCGCCCAGTCATGAATCGAACGGCGGGTCGTCGCGGCGGTTGGAAGTGTCGATCTCGCGGCGTGTCGGAACGGTCCCCGCGATCCCCGCTCGACCCGCCCTACAAGACTGCTCGCGGCTACCCCTCGCCCAGTTCTCGACCGACAACCCCGGCACCGCCAGCAGGTCGGTGTCGGGCGACACGACCGTGAGCCACGAAAAGTACCGCCCCACCCGCCACCGATTGTGTTGCGGGATGAACTCCGTCGGCCCTGCGTATCGGCCTCGTGTCACTTCGCCACCTTCTTCGGCTTGGCGACGTGGGTGGCGCCGCCGTAGGCCAACTCGGCGCTCTCCATCACCGTCTCGCTGAGCGTCGGGTGCGGGTGGATGCTCTCCATCACGTCGCGGGCCACCGCCCCCATTTCAATCGCCAGCACGCTCTCGGCGATCAACTCGCCCGCCCCGCTGCCGGCGATGCCCACGCCGAGCACCCGCTTGCTCTCCGGGTCGATCAGCATCTTGGTCAGCCCGTTGGTGATGTCGAGTGCCACCGCCCGGCCGCTCGCCGCCCACGGGAACTTGAGCACCTCGTGCGGCACGTTCCGCTCCTTCGCTTCCTTCTCCGTCAGCCCGGCCCATGCGATCTCGGGGTCGGTAAAGATGACGGCCGGGATCGCCCGCGGATCCCACACGGCCGGTTCGCCGAGGATGGCCTCGATTGCCACCCGTGCTTCGGCGGTCGCCTTGTGCGCCAGCCCCGGCTCGCCGGCCACGTCGCCGATGGCGCTGATGTGCGGCACCACCGTCCGCCGCTGGGCGTCCACCGGGATGAAGCCCTTGCTGTCCAGGCTCAGCCCGGCCTTCTCGAACCCCAGGCCGGCGGTGTTCGGCCGCCGCCCGATGCTCACCAGCACGCGGTCGAAGGTGAGTTCGCCCGGCACGTCCTTCCCTTCCAGCACGGCGATGATGCCGCCCGGCGTGGCCTTCAGCGCCGCCACCTTCGTGTTCAGGTAGATGTTCTCGAACTCCGCCTTCAGCCTCTTTTCCAGCACGGCCACCAGGTCGCGGTCGGCCATCGGCAGGATGCCGTCGAGCGCTTCCACCACGCTCACCTTCGTGCCGAGTGCGGCGTACACGCTGCCGATCTCCAACCCGATGTACCCGCCGCCGACCACCAGCAGCGTCTTCGGGATGTCGGGCATCAGGAGGGCGGCCGTGCTGTCCATCACCCGGTCGTCGCCGATGGCGAAGGTGCGCGGCATGGTCGGCACCCCGCCGGTGGCGATGACGCACTTCTCGAAGCGGATGGTGCAGGGCGTGTCGCCCGTCACCTTCACCGTGTGGGCGTCGATGAACTCGGCGTGCCCGCGGACGTACTCGGCGTTGCGGCCTTTCACCAGACTGGCGATGCCGGAGGTGAGCTTGCCCACCACCTTCTGCTGCACGAACGCCCGCAGCTTCTCCAGCTCGATCT
>JANNVG010000800.1:0-2859 GCA_031414395.1 Fimbriiglobus sp. | reverse complement strand
CGAATACCCCGACCCGGGCGGTGGCGGTATCGAAAAATGAGCGGGGTGCGTGGTCGGTTGGGGGCGAGCCGGGTCTGTTCGGGTGGCCGACTCTCGCCGAGAGTCGGACGGGGGCCGACACCTGGGAATCCCGCGTGGAGCGAGTGAGGGACTGCGTCCGCTTCACGGTTGTCACTCCGGCCAAGCCCACGGTCCGACTCTCGGCGAGAGTCGGCCACCCGTTCCGACAACACCCATGCCCGACCCCGCCCCGACTGTTCGCCCCCCCGCCCGCTGGCCGGAGGTGCTCTTCTCCGCCGTCACGCGGGCGGCCGGCATGGGCGTGCTGGCGTGCGTGGTGTCGCTCCTGGCGGTGCTGGCCGTGCAGTCGTGGCCGGCGTTCGCCGACGCCGGGCACAACGGCCTGCTCTCCAGTTCCACCTGGCAGCCGCGGCCGACCGAAGCCGCCCCGGTCCCGCGGTTCGGCTCGCTCGCCTTCGTGTACGGCACGCTCGTCACCTCCGCCATCGCCCTGCTGGTGGCCGTGCCGCTCGGCGTCGCCGCCGCCGCCTTCCTGTCCGAGATCGCCCCGGCGTGGCTCCGCAAGGCGGGCATGTTCCTGATCGAGCTGCTCGCCGCCATCCCGAGCGTGGTGTACGGCTTCTGGGGGCTGACCATGCTCGCCCCGGCCGTCACCAAGTTCCTGTCGGCGGTCAGCGGCACGGAGAAGCAGGACGCGACCGGCGTGCTGGCCGCCGGGCTGGTGCTGGCGGTGATGGTGCTGCCGTACATCGCGGCCATCAGCTTCGACGTCATCCGGGCCGTGCCGCGGACCACCCGCGAGGGGGCACTGGCGCTGGGCGCGAGCCGCTGGCAGACCATCTGGGGGGTGGTGCTGCCGACCGCCCGGCCGGGCATCGTGGCCGCCAGCTTCCTGGCGCTGGGCCGCGCGCTCGGCGAGACGATGGCCGTCACCATGCTCATCGGCAACGTGGCCGACGTTCAAGACCCGCTGTTCGGCAAGGGCGACACCATCGCCAGCAAGATGGCCAACAGCATCGCCGAGGCGGGCGACCCGGAGACCAGCTCGGCGGTCATGGCCCTGGCCCTCATCCTGTTCGCCGTCACCGCCGTCACGAACCTGCTCGCCCGGTTCATTCTGAACACGCTCACCCGCGTGCGGAAGTCCGCCCCGCCCGTCGGCGACCAGCCGCCGACCCCCGCCGGCGAACTGCCCACCCCGCCCGCCGGCTTCACCCCCCCGCGGTCCCATGCGGCCTTCTGGAACAAAGTGATGACGGGCGTGCTGGGCGTGGCCACCGCCGTCACCATCGTGCCGCTCTTCCTCATCGTCGGGCTGATCGTGGCACGGGGGGTGCCGGCGGTGTCGGACCCGTCGCTGTTCACCGAGCGGGCGCGGGCGAACATGACCGACGCGCAGTACGAGCAGTACCAGGCGTTCCGGGCGGGCACCTCGGACGACTACCCGATGAACGCCGCCCGCCGGCCGGTCGAGCGGGGGGGGCTGGGGCACCACATGCTCGGCAGCCTCATCATGGTGGGCGGGGCGACGCTGCTGGCGGTGCCGCTCGGCCTGCTGGCGGCGGTGTGGCTGGCCGAGGCCCGACGGTCGCGGCTGGCGGCGGTGGTGCGGACCATCACCGAGTTGCTCGGCGGGGTGCCGTCCATCGTCATCGGCGTGTTCGTGTACTCGACCCTGTGCGCGCCGTCCTACGGCACCGGGCAGCCGATGAACGCCTCCGCGTGGGCCGGCATGGTGGCGCTCGCCATCCTCATGACGCCAGTGGTCGTGCGGTCGGCGGAGGAGGCGATGCGACTGGTGCCCGACTCGCTCCGCGAGGCCAGCTACGCGCTCGGCGCGAACCGCATGCAGACCACCCTGCGGGTGATCATTCCCGCATCGATGCCGGCCATCATCACCGGCATCTTCCTGGCGATGGGGCGGATCGCCGGCGAGACGGCCCCGCTCCTGTTCACCGCGCAACAGAACCAGGAACTGCCGACGGTGCCGGTCAACCCGGACGACCCGAACGGCGGCACGCGGCTCACGCTGCACGGGCGGTTCCCGTTCCTCACTGGCAAGATCAACGATTACGCCCAGGTGCCCTACGCCGACGCCAAGGATCAGGCGTGGGGCGGCACGCTCGTGCTGATGGGGGTGGTGATGCTGCTGAACGTGGGCATCCGCGTGGTGGCCGGCAAGCGGGTGGTCGCGGCCTCGTCCGGCTGATCGCCCATACCAAGGCGCATCGATGTCTTGCTGTAGCCGGCCTCTGTGAGGCCGGTCCGACCGGCCTCACAGAGGCCGGCTCCGGCCGAAAATCAACGCAATCTGGTATCACCCTTTCGCCGTCAATCGTACCGCCGTGTACAGGCACACAAGCCGGCTGACGAGCGGCGGGAACGACAACCGGCTGTCCAGGTCGAAGTGTTCCAAAAGTGTCGGCAGTACCGCCGCCCGCCGGTCGCCGTAATCCGTCTTCGCACTGTTCCCGCTCAAAAGCTTCAGCCCGAAGTCGACCACCGGTGACCGCCCCGGCGTGACGATCACCACGCACCCGCCGGGCCGCAGCACCCGCCGGGCCGCAGCACCCGCCGCATCTCGCGGCACGCCGCCGGCAAGTCGGGGATGAACTCGATGGCGCTGATGGCCAGCACGCAGTCGAAGTGGGCGTCCGGGTACGGCATCGCCTCGGCCGACCCGCTGACCAGTTGCGCGGGCACGCCGTGCTTGGCCAGCCGCTGCGTCACCTCCGCCGCGTGCGGGTGCGGGTCGATGCCGTACAGTTCCTTAGCCCGCGTCGCCCAGTGAGGCAGGTGAACCCCGCTGCCGTACCCGACCTTCAGCAGGCGGTCGAT
>JANNVG010000799.1:0-2720 GCA_031414395.1 Fimbriiglobus sp. | reverse complement strand
GCCCGGGCGTTCCCGGTTCCAGACCCGGCGGCTCACGCCGCTCGGCTCGCCCGGAACATCACCCGCTCACCTTAGTGGTTGAGCATGAACTCGGTGGTGTTCAGCAGCGCCCAGAACACGTCCTGGTAGAACTTCGGGTCTTGGGTGCCGGTGCCGGCGATCACCGTCGGCGGGGCCTTCGGGTCGGGCTTCTTCGGGTCCGGCTTGGGGGCCGGCTTCTTCGGGTCCGGCTTCGGGTCGGGCTTGTCGTCCTTGTCGTCGCGGCCGGCCACCACCGTCCCGTTCTGGATGTCCTTCAGGGCGGCCAGTTCGGCGGCACTCGGGTGGCGGTTGAGGGCGGCCAGGAACAGGTCGTCGAACACCCCGGCGGCGTTCACCTGCCCGCCCTTCGTGTTCGCCTTCATGGCCGCGTCCACCACGCCGCCCTTGCGGGTCACTTCGTTGTTCAACTCCTTGCCGTTCATCATCAGCAGGGCCTGCACCACGGTGCCGTTGAACGTGCCCTCGTTCCCCTCGTCGTCGCCGAAGTTCCGCACCAGCTTGCTCATCCAGTCGTCGCGGCGGTTCTGCCGCTCGCTCTTGTCCGGCGGGGTGCTCTTGGTGGCCAGGGAGAGCGACTCGTACAGCACCTCGGGCGACATGGCTTTCAGCGGCATGCGGGCGAAGAAGGCGTCGAACTTGGCGTCCTCGTACCCCTTGCCGGCCACGTGACTGAGGCCGTACACGTCGGACGTGCAGATGGCCTCGAGCAACTGCTTGGTGTCGTAGTTGTAGTTCTTGAAGTCTTTGCCCAGGCGGGCCATCAGCTCGGGGTGGACCACCTCGTTGTTGCTGCCGAAGTCGTCCACCACGGCGTCCTTGTTCAGCCCGCGGCCGAACAGGTGGCCCCACACGCGGTTGACCAGGGCCGGGCCGAAGTTGTCGTGCGTGATGAGGAAGTCGGCCAGCACCTGCCGGCGGGTCTTGCCCGAGTCGGCGGACGCCAGCTTCTTGTCCGACTTCTCGCCGTCCATCGCCTGCTTGTAGTCCTTCAGGAACACCGGGCGGATGCTGGCCGGCGTGCCGTTCCGCTGCGGGTACTGGATCTTCAGGCCGGGGTTCAGGCCGGGGTCGTCGGTCAGGGCGATCTTGTCTTGCAGCATCATGTTGTTGTTGTTGCCCACGTTCCGCGGGGTGGGCGTGGCGCTCCGCTTGGTCTGGCGGAAGAAGGCGTTGACGCCCCAGAAGTCGGACTGCACCCACTCCTTGTTGAACGGGTGGTCGTGGCACTGGGTGCACTGCGTTTGCAGGCCGAGGAACAGGCGCGTCACACGGCTGGTGACGGGCACGGCGTCGTGGATGCCGTACTCCTTCTGCTCGGCTTGGGGCACCGGGTCGCCCAGGTGGGCGACGATGAAGTTGGCCGCCCCGTTCTTGTTCGTCTCGCCGGTGGCGGTGATCAGATCCCGCACGATCTCGTGGTACGGGCGGTTGTCGTAGAACTGCTGCCACAGCCACGCCTGCATGAACCCGCGGTAGGTGGGGTGCCCGGTGCGGCTCATCAGCCACACCGTCCACATGTTCGCCCAGTGTTCGGCGAACTCGGCCGTGTAGTCGAACGTCACGTCCTTGCCGTTCTCCTTCACCGGCTTGCCGTCCACCTTCGGCGTGTACACGCCGGCCACCGCCTTGCCCTCTTTGTCCAGCACCGGCTTGCCGTCCTTCACCTGGGGCACGCCGTGCAGCAGCCGCCGCACCAGCCGCGCCCGCTTGTCTTTGGCTTTGTCTTGTTCGAAGTCGATCACCTCCTCGACGGTGGCGATGCGGCCGAGCAGGTCGAGGCAGGAGCGGCGGAGGAACTCGGCGTCGGTACACTTGTCGGCCGGCTTCTTGATGCCGGCCTTGTCCCACCCGGCGGCGATGTAGTGGTTGATCGCCTGGGTGGTGTTCAGTTGGTCCGGGTTCACGTCCGGCTTGTCCGCCTTGTCCGCTTTGGGCGGGTCGGCGGCGAAGGCCGGGGCGGTGAGCAGCAGGCCGGCGGCCAAGGCTGCGGCGGTCAGGCGGAGCATCGTGCGCCCTCTCCGGGGAGGTCGGGGGTGACGGTCTACACATGCAACCCGCACCCGCCGTCGGCGGGCCGGGTGAAAGTCGCGGGTGGTGCGTATTCTAATTCACGGCGGCGCGGACGGACACAGATTCCGCCCGGCGTACCCTGTGCGACGAACCCCGAGAGTTCCAGGTTCCAAGTTCCAGGTTACGGACACTGGAACCGGGAACGCAGTGACCGGGTGACGGACCTTAGAACTTGGAACCTGGAACTTGGAAATGAGTTTCGACCTGAAACCCGTCGCCGAATACATCCGCAAGGCGGACACCGAAGACCTGCTCGACCGGGTGACGGTGTACCGCGAGTCGATGGAGCCGGCGGCGGTCGATCTGATGGAGAACGAGCTGTGGCGGCGGGGGATCACGCCGGAGCAACTGGCGAACCACGCGGCGCACCGGGCGGACGTGGTCCGCCACCCCGACGGGTCGGCGGTGCGGTGTACCCACCGCGACAGCAGCCGCGGGCTGCACTGCGACCGCCCGGCGGCGAGCGTCCGCTGGCGGTGGTTCCGCATGTGGGGGAAGGTGCCGGTGTTCCCGTGGCCGCTGCCGCGGTGCGAGGCGCATGGCGGCTAGCCGGATCGGGCGAACGGCGCGACGTCAGTCCGCCGGTGGTTCTAAATCAAATACCGGCG
>JANNVG010000798.1:0-4759 GCA_031414395.1 Fimbriiglobus sp. | reverse complement strand
CGACCGCGGCAAGGTGCCGGTGCCCGCCACCCAGCGGCGGCTCATCAACCAGATCCAGTGCCGACTACTTGCCCACGCCCGGCGGCAGATCGGCTTCCTTCAGCCCGCTGTGGTAGATCTTGGGCAGGTACGTCCAGATGTCGAACTTCGGGTCGTTGTCCAGGTCGTGGCAGTTCATGCACATGCCCTGGATCTGGTTGATGAGCCGCCGCTGGGTGGCGGGCACCGGCACCTTGCCGCGGTCGGCTTCGCTCAGGGCGGCCATCTTGTCGAGCAGTGCCTTATCGACCTTGTCGCCCTTCTCCGTCTTCCACGGGGCGAGCAGTTCGAGCAAGTCGTCGGCCTTCTTAGCCCCGCCCTTCGGGTTGGCGGCGTGCCCGCTGCCGGGGCCGTGGCAGTTCTCGCACTGGTTGTGCAGCAGCTTCGGTGTCTCCTTCGCGCTCTCGAACCCGCCGGTGTACGCGAACCCGGTGGTGTGGCAGCTCACGCAGTCGGGGTCGTACTGCCGCAGGCCCGGCCGCTTGGCCAGCTTCTCCAGCGCCTCGTAGGCGTGCCCGTGCTTCGTCTCGCCCCACTTCTTCACCTCGGCCGCGTGACACTTCGCGCACTCCGCCGCGCCGATGTACGTCAGCCCCTTCACCTTCGCCTGCGCCGGGTGGTCTTTCTTCTTCTCGACGGACGCCTTCAACAGGTCGTCTTTCATCACCTCGGCCGTGTACTTCTCCAGCATGGCCAGCATGGTGTGGTCCTTCGGCTCCACCTTTTCCGGGGTCAGGTACTCCTCGCCGAGCGGCACCAGTTGGTAGCCCAGCTTGACACCCTTGTCGGTCTTGAACACGCCGATCAGCCCGACGTGCTGCCCCTTGTGCCCCACCTGCACGATGTGCGTGGTCGGGTTGGTCTCGTCCGGGAAGGCGGTCGCCTTGAGCGGGGGCAGGCCTTCCGAGTCGTCGCTGGCCCGCACGATCAGCCCGATGTCGGGGAAGTCTTTGGCCACCTGCATGGCCTCGATCTCGCTCCCCTGGTACAGCAGCACTTTCAGGTCGGGCTTGGCCGCGTTCAGCTTCTTCAGGGCGTCGGGCAGGCGGTCGGGCACCTTCTCGAAGTCGAACTTGGCGTCCACGCCCACCAGCCCGCCGGCCACCGACGGGGCGGTCATGCCCACCACTCCCACGCTCGCCGACTTGCCCTTGTACACCTCCACGTCTTCGACCAGCGGGCGGGCGTCCTTCACCTTGAAGTACTCCTCGCGGGCGGTCGCCTTGATCGGCTTGTTGTCCTTGTCCCGCTCCACCCCGCCGGCGATGTTTCCGGCCAGAATGATCGGCCGCTCGTTCGGGTTGTTCACGGTGAACTGGCCGAGCAGGTCCATCATGCCGTTCTGGAACTCCGTCTTTCCCAGGCCGACGGCGATGTAGCCCATCTCCTTCAGCGCCTTCATGGCGTACCCGTACTTCTTCCAGTTCTGGTTGGGCAGCCCCTTGTTGCCGGCCGGGGCGATCTCGCCCACGTCCACGCCGATCACCTCCCACCCCTTCCCCTTCAACTCCTGGATCAGGTTGTACCGCCGCTCCAGCCCGCCGAGCTGCGGGCGGCTGCACCCGCACGGCGACAGGTAGCCGAACATCTGCCCGCTCACCACGATCACCAGGTCGGGCTTCTCCTTCGGCCACGTGTCGAACAGCTTCACCCCGCCCACCTTCACGGTGTCGCTCGGCGAGGTCGGCTTGCCGCCGCCGGTCGGCTCGGTCGGCGGGATCGGCGTCTGTCGGGTGGTGTACACCCAGAAGCCGACGGCGGCGGCGACGGCGAGGAGGACGGCCGCCACGCCGACGAACCGGACGGCCACACGTCCGGGGCGGGCGGCGGGCGAATCATTGGGCGGCAACGGCGGGTGCATGAGCCGATCTCCGGGTGCGCGTGTCTCTCACTTGTGATACCCGAGTCGGGCGATTGCTTCCAGATGAACCGCAACGGCGAAATGGGCGAGGATTTGCCACTCGAAGTCGGCGACCCCTCTCCCGCCGGGGAACTGCGTTCCCTCGGCGACCCCTTCCCCGCCCCTGTTCGCCCGAAGCGCAAGCGCGGGGCCAACGGCTTCCACGAACGACCAGGAGGTGACGGGGATCGTTCCGCTCCCGATTCTTTAGTGAGGTCACTGGCCCCTCGCTTGCGCTTCGGGCTAACAAGTCCTGGGGAGGGGTCGCCGATCCGAGCGGAGCGAGGGCGGCGGGGGTGGGGTGCCGACTTCCAGTGGCACACCCCGCCCGGAATGGGGTCGCCCCGTGGCCACCCGGGCGGATATAATTGCCCGTCGGGGCGGCGAGCGCCGCTGATCACCCCTCCGCACGCCGCCGTCCGGCGTATCCCCTTCGGTCCTTCCCACTTATGACTTCAGCCCCCGCCGTCGAGGCCCCGGCCGCCGCCGCGGCCCCGAAGCCTCGGACCTCGTTGGGCCGCGTCGCCCGCATCGCGTTCGACCTGTCCCCGCTCGTCGGCGTCCACCTGGCCCTCGTCACCCTCCCGTTCATCCCGTACTTCGAGCTGAAGTTCTCGTGGCTGTCGGTGCTGATCATCTTCGTCGTCACCCGCATCAGCGGGCTGGGCGTGACGGCCGGCCTGCACCGCTACTTCTCGCACCACGCCTTCAAGACCTCGCGGTGGTTCCAGTTCCTGCTCGGCGTGGCCGGCTGCACGGCCATGCAGAAGGGGCCGCTCTGGTGGGTGGCCCACCACCGCCTGCACCACAAGCACTCCGACAAGGAGCACGACCCGCACTCGCCGGTGCGGGACGGCTTCCTGCACGGGCACATCGGGTGGGTGTTCAGCCAAGACCTGATGGACCCCGACCCGAAGCTCACCCGCGACTTGGCCCGCTTCCCCGAACTGGTGTGGCTGGACAAATTCTGGATGGTGCCGGGCGTGCTGCTCGGTGCGGCGTGTTATCTGGTGGACGGGTGGAGCGGGGTGGTGTGGGGGTACTGCGCGAGCACCGTGCTGCTGTTCCAGATGACGTTCGCCGTCAACTCCGTCGGCCACCTGTGGGGCACGCAGCGGTTCGACACCGGCGACGGCAGCCGGAACAACTGGTTCCTCGGCGTGTTCGGGCTGGGCGACGGGTGGCACAACAACCACCACCGCGCGCCGGCGTCGGCCCGCCACGGGTTCGCGTGGTACGAGTTCGACATGACGTACAGCGTCATCAAGCTGTGGCGGCGGATGGGGCTGGTGTGGGGGGTGAAGGTGCCGCCGCCGGAGGTGCTGAAGGGCGAGCAGAAGCGGAAGCCGACGACGACCGCGGACGCTGCGACGACGGACGCGCCGCAAGCGCTGGTGTGATTGCCGGGAGGACTGGGCACATGTGGTGCGGGTTCGGGTAGAATCAGCCCGAACCACACTTGCGGGTGATCGATGGGAGCTGACGCCATCATCTATGGGTCATCGAAGGGTGCGGAAGTGGGTACAGCACCCGACCGGGCGACCGTGACCGTTTCCACCGTCACAACCGCAAGGTGCTCGCCCAACTTCCACTCACCGATGCGTACCCGCCACTGGTGCGGGGAATGTTCGGCGTAACGTTTGGGCCGATGCTGACCTGGAAAGTTCACGCCATTCATTTCGGTTGGGCGACAAAGAACTTCGCCGAAGACTGGCCGGAGTGGGAAGCGAAGTTCCATTCCCTGCTACGTCGGCTCGTCTGGATTTCGGCGACGGTTCATGTGACTGCCGAGTATGACGGTGAACTCGCAGCTAAATACACTATCCTCCCACACGTCATCGAAGGCTGGCGCGAGGACCCCATCCGGCTCAACAACGTGTGGCATACCGACTACACGGGGTGGATCACTGGATGGGAGACACCAGCGTAGGGCCTCACTTCTTCCGCTTCGCCGGTTGCTTCTTCGTCCCTTCCGGGATGGCGGCGAGTGCGCGTTCGAGCCAGTCCTGCAACTGCTCGCCGGCGGCGATGCCGGAGTGAGGCTTCGGGTATAATCGCGGTGTCACCGAGGGATCGCCATGCCGATTCACGACTGGACGCGGGTGGAGGACGGGATCTTCCACGACTTCCACCAGGAGTGGTGCAGGTCGATCAAACACCGACTGAATGACGGGGTGCTGCCGACGGATCACTACGCAATGTTGGAGCAAGTGGCGGTCGGGGTTGAAGGGGATGTCATCACCCTTCAAGACCGCGACGAGGACGCCGACCCCAGCGGCGGAGGCGTCGCCACACTGGCCGCCCCGAAGACGCGGTTCGTGGCCGAACTGGGCAAGTTCCCGCCGCGGCGGAAGAACACCGTGGCCGTGAGGCACGTGCGTGACGACCGCGTGGTGGCCATCATTGAAGTTGTGTCGCAGGGGAATAAAGCGAGCGACCGCGCCTTGACCGCGTTCGCGGACAAGGTGATTGATCTGATGGCGAAGGGCGTTCACCTGCTCATCCTCGACATTCACCCGCCGACCACCCGAGACCCGAGGGGCATTCACTCGGTCATCTCGGAGGCGTTGACCGGCGACGAGTTCGTTCCGCCGGAGGGGGAACCGCTCACCGCCGTGGCGTACGAGTCGTCACGTCCGCCGCGGGCATACATCGAGCCGCTGCGGGTGGGCGGGACACTGCCCGACATGCCGGTGTTCCTGCGGCCCGGACTGCACGTGTCGCTGCCGCTGGAAGAGACGTACACGTCGGCGTATGAGGCCACCCCGCCCCGCTGGCGGCGGGTGATCGAGGGCACCTCGTAGGGCGGGCGAGCCGGCG
>JANNVG010000797.1:0-1926 GCA_031414395.1 Fimbriiglobus sp. | reverse complement strand
CACCCCCTCTCCCGTGGGAGAGGGGGCCGGGGGGTGAGGTCCGAGTATCCCCCTTCACCCCTTCTTCGCTTGCCACTCACGGGGCCGGTCGGTTCAACAGGAGTACGCCTCACTCGTCCCGCAGGTGCCTCATGCTCCGATCCGTGCTGCTCGCGGCGCTCGCCGCCGGGTTGGTGTCGGCCGCCGACGCCACTCCGAAGCCGCCCGCCCTGGTGTCCCGCGTCGTGTTCGGCTCGTGCGCCGACCAGAACAAGCCGTGCCCCGTCTGGGACAAGGTGGTGGACGCCAAGGGCGACCTGCTGGTGCTGCTCGGGGACAACATCTACGCCGACATCGACAACGGCAAGCTGAAACCGAGCACGCCGGACAAGATGGCCGCCTGCTACGCCGAGCTGGCCGCCGTGCCCGCGTTCAAGAAGCTCCGCGACGCCACCTACATGATGGCCACCTGGGACGACCACGACTACGGGAACAACGACGCCGGCGACGAGTGGCTGCACAAGGATGACGCGCAGAAGCAGTTCCTCGACTTCGTCGGCCTGCCGGCGGATTCGCCCCGCCGCAAGCAGAAGGGGGTGTACTGGGCGGAGACGTTCGGCCCCGAAGGGAAGCGGGTGCAGGTCATCATGCTCGACGGCCGGTACTTCCGCAGCAAGATCCGCAAGGCCGACAAGCCGCTGCCCGGCACCACCATCCGCCCGTACCTGCCGAACACCGACGCCGACGCCACCATGCTCGGCGACGACCAGTGGAAGTGGCTGGAGGGGCAACTGAAGCAGCCGGCCGAGGTGCGGCTGATCGGCAGCGGCATCCAGGTGGTGAGCGACGACCACCCGTTCGAGAAGTGGGCGACCATCCCGAACGAGCGGGCGCGGCTGTACAAGCTGATCCGCGACACCGGGGCGAACGGGGTGATCGTGCTGAGCGGCGACCGCCACCTGGCCGACCTGTCGTGCGACCCGAAGGCGGTCGGCTACCCGCTGTACGACGCCACCAGCAGCGGGTTCAACCAGGGGGCGAAGGAGTACCGCGACCCGGAGGCGAACAAGTTTCGCGTCGGCGGGATGCCGTGGGGCAACAACTTCGGCGTCATTCAGATCGACTGGGCGGCGACCCCGAGTCCGCTCGTCAGCCTGCAACTGCGGGGCGAAGACGGCGAGATCGCCGCGCAAGCCCGCGTGCCGCTGGGCAAGCTGCAGCCGGGCGGCGGCAAGCCGGTGGCGAAGCCGGCCGACCCGGTGAAGTTGCCGGAGGGCGTGATCTCGCCGGCCGACGCGCTGAAGAAGGCGAAGGGGGACGAGGTGACGGTGCAGTTCGAGGTGGCCGGCGGGAACGCCGTGAGCGGCGGCAAGCGGATCCTGCTGAACTCGCTCAAGGACTTCAAGAGCGACGACTGCTTCACGGTGGTGGTGAACGAGAAGGCCATGACCGGCGTGTACGACAAGGCCACGTTCGACACGTTTAAGGGCAAAACGGTCCGCGCGAAGGGCAAGCTGAGCGAGTTCCAGAAGAAGCTGCAAATCCAGATCGACGACCCGGCGATGCTGGAGATTGTGGTGGAGAAGAAGGAGAAGTAGTGTGTTGGCGGGCCGTGGTTTGACGAGCCGGGAGCGTGAGCGACCGGAGTTGCCGAGAGCGTGAGCGACCGGAGTTGCCGAGAGTATTTTCAGTCTGTGTCTTGGGACCGTGTAGGGCGGGCGAGACGGGCGCAGCCCGGCGACCCCCGCCGACCGTGTGCGCGGCGGGGGTCGCCGACGGAGCGTCGGCTCGCCCGCCCTACACCAGCACCCGCTTGCCGAACCGCCGTTTCAGCAGTCGCTTCACCTCGTCGCTCATGGGTGAACCGCCCGTCTCCTCGTCAAACCCGTCGTTGTCCCGCAAATCGAGGTGTTCGATGTGTTCTATGTGCGGCGACTCCGCCAGGGC